>NZ_JAGPBB010000134.1 GCF_018063565.1 Rhodoferax sp. | reverse complement strand
GTGTCGTTGAGTTTGGGTGTGCCGCTGATCGTGAACGAAAGGCCAGGGATGCTCGTGACCGTGATACTGGCTGGGGTGGCAGTGGGATAGGTTACGGTGACTGGTGCTAAGGCACCAGACACGGCAGGGTTTTCGGCCACGCTGTATGTCGCAGTGGTGATGCCCGTCAGAGGATCAGAATTGACTGCCGTAAAACTCAGTGTATAGCTTGGGTAAGGAACATTGTTGGGTGGTGCCACAGCTAGCGCAGCGTTGGCCGTGGTGGTAACCAGAGTATTGTTGACAACGGAAACATTGTTGGTTGTAAGGGTCCGACTTGTATCAATCAAGCCGTCGGTTGTATTGCTTACCTGAGCATTGAATACAGGGTCACGAGTCGGGTGATGCATGAACGCACTGTCTCCATCGAGTGTGAAGGGAATGCTCACAGTGCTACTGCCGCTTTGACCGGGTAGTCCATTAAACGTGTAGTCTGGCACGCCTGCTTGGGGTCCGACGAATGGTGCAAGTGCGCTGCTTAGTGCACCAAACAGCGGTTGCCCGTTACTGTCTTTGGTGTTGGCCAGGTCAAAGACATGGTCACGAAGCCCTTGTAGTTCAACGGCGATCGATCGGCGCTCAGCGTTGCTGTGGACACCGCTGCCGGAACTGACCACCAACTCGCGAAAGCGTTGCATGGCATCGGTAATGGAACCCAATGTGCTTTCGGCGACAGTAATGGCATCCCGCTGTGACTCCAGCGCCCGTTGGTCGGTAGCAATGCGGTTGATGCGCGTCAGCGCCCGCTCTGCCAGCGCCGCGCTGGTCGGATCGTCGCTGGGGCGCAACACACGTTTGCCGGAGGTCAGGTTTTCCTGCAGGGTTGACAGCGCACTCTGGCGTTGGGTGATGTTGCGCACGGCCGTGTCGTAGGTGTTGGCAGAACTGGTGCGGTAAAACATGGTCATGATCGGGTCTCCTCAACGCAGCAACGGTCAGCGCGTCACGGCCTGCATCAGGGTGTCAAAAATGCCTTGTGCCACCTGGATCACCTTGGCAGATGCCTGATAAGCCTGCTGATATTGCAGCAACTTGGCCGCCTCTTCGTCGAGATTGACACCCGAGACACTGGCACGGTCTGTTTCCAGGGTGGCGGCGAGGCCCGCTGAGACCTCGGCGGTGTAGCTGGCGCTTTGGGTGCGCACGCCAATCTGCGAGATGATGCTGGCATAACCATCGCTCAGACTGGAGCCGTCAAACACGGCAACATCACGCAGGTCCATGATGGCGCTGGCATTCCCAGCGCTGAGTTTGTAGTCGATGCCGTTGTTGTTGGCCGCATCCTTGATGTCAAAGACAGTGAAGGTGTCACCAACCTTTGGGACACCTCGAAAGGCAAGTGTTCCAGGCAATGGCGCAATTCTGACGACATCGCCTGCAACGACACCGGTTAAGTTGATGCTCAGTCCAGTTACTCCAGTCGCATCACCGATGGGTGAAGTAAACGGTCCGGTCGTCGTTGCAGTTGTGATGTCAGTGACGCTGTACGTGACATTTCCAGTCGCGGTGTTGACCAATGCAATACTGATTGTGTAGGGATGGTCAGGATTTGCGAGAGCGGCCGCGTTGGTGATGGTCACTACTGGAGGCACCGTAGTGCCCGTTGAGTTGACACTGTAGGCCATCGGGCGGTCAGACAAATAGTGATAGGTAAGACCGTCGTCACTTCGGGTGTAACTGTTGCTGCCCGTAAAAGTTAGAGTCAGCGGGACCTCGACAGGCGGGTTATAAGAAGCTTGCAAGTCAGTCAGTTGCAGGCTGCCGGTATTGGCAGCGCCCATCTTTCCAGCGACCGGGCTGGCCACCGCAAGCGATCGCGGAGCGGCAAACTCGGCCTGGATGGCGTTGGCGGCCTGGCTATAAGGTTTGATCAGAAACTGATCACCCACGTTCGGGACTCCGGCGACAGAAATGGTCAAACCGTCAATCGCCGTGGGAATGGACGTGAAGGTGCTGGTTTGACCGTCTGAACGGCGGGTGATGGTGCCGGCCGCAGCGCCGGTAAAACTGATCTCGTAATCCGATGCCGCAAGTTTGCTCAGATCGCTGACACCCAGGCTTAGTGTGGCGCTCACTGCCTGGGTGCCGGGTTTCAGGACATTGGTAGAACCAAAGGTGACCGGTGTAAACAAATCGCCTCCAGCCACCCCGTCTAGATCCAGACCCAGCCGATGCTGCTGGTTCATGCTGGATGTGACGGCCAGGGCGTAGCGTCCCAGCAGGTTACGTGCCTCGACCAGGTCACTGTTCTTGAAGCGCAGCAAGCCGGGGATTTCACCGCCGCCGAGCAGGTTTTCGTCCATGACGGTGGTCAGCCCGTTGCCGGTGACAGTCAGTTTGCTGGTGTGCTGGTCATCGAATACGTCTGAGTCCAGTGCCACAGTTGCGGCGTTGGTGCCTAATACCAGCGCGCGGCTTCCGCCCACAAAGAGGCCAATGGTCCCATCGTCAGCCTCAATGGCGCTGGTCTGGATCAGCTTGTTCAGGTCCCGGATCAGTTGGTCTCGCTGGTCCAGCAGGTCGTTGGGTGGTTGCCCGTTACCCTGCGCCCGCGCAATTTTTTCATTGACTTTGGCGATGTTGCTGGCAATGGTGTTGATCGAAGTGATTTTTTGTTTGAGTTCATCGTCTACGCCGGCCTGCAGTTCATCCAGCTTCAGCGCCGTGCCGCTCAAGCGGGCGGCGGTTTCGCTGACCCGTGTCAAGGCCACGGTGCGCGCCGTCAGGTCGGTTGGTGCGCTGGCGACATCAGAAAATGCGTTGAGCATGTCAGAGACTGCAGCACCCAATGCATTGGCCCCACCCGGAAACAGGTTTTGCAACTGATTGAGCTTGTCGGAGCGGGCGGTGTCGCCGGCACTCACTGCGCTGGCCAGGGTGGCCTGCGTGTTCAGGAACGTGCTGTAGTTGCGCTGGATGGTTGTGACCTCGACACCTTTGCCAATGTAGCCAACACCGGTGTACTGCCCATCATTGGTTTGCAAGACGGCATTCTGGCGTGAATAGCCGACCGTATTGACATTGGCAATGTTGTGCCCGACGGTCTGCAGGACCGTCTGGTTGGCGGTGAGTGCCCGCGAGGCAATGTTAAGCAGGCCGCTCATACACTTTGTGCCAGCAACTGCGTGCGTTGTTGCAGGCGTTGGGCGGACTCAATGGTGCGACTCAGTTTGGCCGCATAGTTGGGGTCGGTGGCATAGCCGGCTTTCTGCAGGCTGCTGGCAAAGGCCACGGCCGAGCCGGTTTGCGCACTGACTTTTGCGTAACGCGGTGATTGCGTGATCAGTCGGGCGTAGTCGCGAAACGATTCGTCGTAGGAGTCGTAGGCCCGGAACTTGGCGACCTGTTTTTGTGCCACGCCGTTGACGTACTCGGTGGTGGTCACTTCGGCCACTTTGCCGCGCCAGTTGGCGCCAGCCTTGATGCCAAACAGGTTGTGCGAGGGCTGTCCGCCTGCCATTTTGATCTCCGAGCGACCCCATCCGGTCTCCAGTGCCGCCTGTCCGACCATGTAACTCGCTGGAATGCCGGATTCGCGTTCGATGCGGGCGGCGGCGGCGGTGTGTTGCTCGACAAAACTGCTTTGACTGGCGCTGGGTTTAACGGCATTCTTGCTGTAGCTGGCCAGCGAAGAGGTGCGTTGCAAAGTGCTGATCGACGAACCCGCTGCGGGCACCTGCACGCCATCCGGCGCAACCGCCACGCCCATCTGGCGCGCCAGTTGTGCGGCAATCAGGTCAGACAAGCCGCCTGGGCGGCCCGACATCTGCACGGCAAACTGCTGGTCCAGCAAATCGGTGCCCAGGTCGCTGCCCGGGTTGTCCAGCAAGCCGGACTTCATGGTGGCCTCACGCATGCTTTTGATCAGTTCACGCATGAACAAAGACTCAAACTGTTTGGCCGTTTCCTTGATGGCGGCTTGCGAGTCCTGGCCGGCCTGCAGCTTGAGTTTGCCCAGCGAGCTGGCGTCAGCGGCCAGCGTGTTGGACAGCGTTGACAGGGAGTTTGACGAACCCAGGCTCATCAGATCACCTCCAGCTCCGCGTTCAGCGCGCCAGCGGATTTGATGGCCTGCAAGATGGCCAGCAGGTCCTGGGGCGTGGCACCCAGTGAGTTAAGCGCTCGCACCACATCCGCCAGTTGCGGTGCAGGAGGCAACTGGATCAACATGCCGGGTTCCTGCTTGATCTGGATGTCCGACTTTTCAGTGACGGTGGTCTGCCCGCCTGCCAGGGCGTTGGGTTGGCTCACCGACGGTGTGGTGCTGATGCTGATGGACAGATTGCCGTGGGCAATGGCACAGGCTCCCAGCGTGACGGCCTGGTTCATCACGATCGAGCCGGTGCGTGAATTGATCACCACCTTGGCAGAGGGCACGGACGATTCCAGCGGCAGCTCTTCCAGTTCGGCCATGAACGTCACCCGTGCATCGGGTTCAAGGGGTGCGTTGACGCGGATGGTGCGCCCGTCAAGCGCTTGGGCAATGCCCGCACCAAAGCGGGTGTTGATGGCTTGTGCGACACGCCGGGCGGTTTGAAAATCTGACGCATCCAGCCCCAGAATCAGGCTGTTGCCCTCTTGCAGGGGCGTCGGAACCGAGCGTTCAACTTGTGCGCCAGCAGGAATGCGCCCGGCACTCAGGTGGTTGACCTGAACCTTGCTGCCACCTGCCGAGGCGCCTGCGCCTGCCACCACCAGATTGCCCTGGGCAATGGCATATATCTCGCCATCGGCCCCTTTGAGCGGCGTGGCAATCAACATACCGCCCTTGAGTGACTTGGAATTGCCCACGGACGATACGTTGACGTCAATGGCCTGGCCCGGGCGAGCAAATGCGGGTAGCTGTGCCGTCACCAGCACGGCAGCGACGTTCTTGAGTTGCAGCTTGGACACAGCGTCCGCCGGCAGGGTGATGCCGAGCTGCTGCAGATAGTTGGTGATGCCTTGCGAGGTATAGGGCATCTGGGTGGTTTGATCACCGGTGCCATCAAGTCCGACCACCAGACCAAAGCCGGTCAGTTGATTGCTGCGAACCCCTTCGACGGCGGCCACTTCCTTGATGCGTGCGGCCTGGGCGGCGCTGGAACCGATCACACCGGCCAGTGCCAGAAACAGCACGGCCAACCACAGGCCCAATGGCCGTGCCGGTTGGCGGGTGTTTGGTGTGTTGAAAGAATCGTGCATTTGGTTTACCCCTCGGCACGATTCTGCGCATCTTTAGAACGGTAGAAAGCTGAAAAAGAACCGTGTTAACCAGCCAACTGTTTGCGCTTCGGCCTGGGCACCTCGCCCTTTGGACTCCATGCGAGCGTTGGCCACCTGGGTCGAATTGATCAGGTTACCCGGTTTGATCAGATGCGGATCGATGGTGCCGGAGAATCGCAACACGTCCACGTTCTGGTTCACACCAATCTGTTTGTCGCCGGCCACCACCAGGTGACCGTTGGGCAGTACATCGACCACCGTGGCGGTGATGGTTCCCGAGAAGGTGTTGGCGCTCTCGGTGGCACCTTCTCCGGAAAAGTCGCTGGCCGACGATGTGCCGACCCCGGCTTTGAGCCGTGCCAGATCAGCAGCCGACAACAAGGGGAAGGCGCTCACACTGGCCGACATGGAACTGGTGCGGTTGGCGGTCGAGCTCGATACCTGGCTGGCATTCACGCGCTCGACGATCTGGATGGTGACCATGTCGCCCACCATGCGCGCGCGCGCGTCCTCAAACGCCGGCCGGTAGGACGCTGCCCGATACAGGCTGCCCGTGGCGGGCGCCTTGGCGGTACGGGCAGGCGGTGCAATTTCCGCCTGAACCGGTTCCGGAAAGTCAACCGCCACCGGTTGGGGCAAGGAGGCACAAGCTCCCAAAAAAATGCATGAAATAGCACTCAAGCCCAATCTAGACAATGGGTAGATGCTATTGAATACTGAACCAGTAACGGGTTTCATGAAGCACCTCACGGCTTACAGCTGGCCCAGTTTTTGCAGCATCTGGTCTGAAGTCTGAATGGCCTTGGAGTTCATCTCGTAGGCGCGCTGGGTCTGGATCATGGTCACCAGTTCCTGCACCACGTTGACATTGGACGTTTCGATGAAGCCTTGCATCAGGGCGCCCATGCCATCGGTACCGGCGGTGCCCGCAGTTGGTTGACCCGACGAGGCGCTTTCGGCATACAGATTGCCACCCAGCGGGGTCAAACCAGCCGGGTTGATGAAACGTGCCAGCGCGATACTACCGATGCCTTGCGGTGTGGTGCTGCCGGGTACCGTGGCGGTGACTGTGCCGTCACCGGCAATGGACACTGCGGTGGCGTTGGCCGGCACCGTGACGCCGTTGGCAATGGCCAGGCCGGTGGCGGTCACCAGCGCACCAGCCGAGTTGACCTGAAATGCCCCGTCGCGGGTGTAACTGGTGGTGCCGTCCGGCATGGTGACCTGAAAAAATCCGTCGC
>NZ_JAGPBB010000006.1 GCF_018063565.1 Rhodoferax sp. | reverse complement strand
GCCGTCCGGCCATCGGCATTTGAATTTCTGATCTTGAAGTGTGCATGTGTCCACCTGTTTTGAAGTGGACACGATCGTCTTAAGAATTTTGACTCGGTGCAAGATGCCTTTGCCGCTTGCTTACGTTCATCCACCAACAAAATGAAATGGAAAACCGGAAATGGAAAACCGGAAATAGTGTGGACAATAGCGGCACATGCGGCGGACACTTCAAAACCACCATGAGACGCCTTGCACCTGCACCGGCACACCAAAGGCCAGGTGGCTGAAGGGCTTACTTTTTTGGCTCGCCGGTATCCTGTTCATGACATCGGCCCTGGCCGGGGAGTCCGGGCCGATTGATCACCTGGCTCCCACCAGTGAAACCAAGGCCCTGAGTCAGTACCGGGTGGACAGCTGGCGAATTGAACAAGGTTTGCCAATGGATCTGGTGCACGTGGTGCTCCAAACCCAGGATGGATATCTTTGGCTCGGTACCGCGCGGGGACTGGCCCGGTTTGACGGAAAACGGTTCACCACGTTCGAAGCAGCCGAAGTGCCGGAGGTGGCCTCAATGGGCATTTTTGGCCTGATGGAAGACAAGGAAAAAACCCTCTGGATTGGTCACAATAAAGGCGCGGTCCGTTATCACCACGGGGTGTTTCAACCGGCATTTTCCAGCGACGTGACGGCCGGACAACGAGTCTATGCGTTTGCCCAAGCATCCGACGGGTCAGTTTGGTCGGCGACCGAAAATGGTCTCGTACATTGGGCCGATGGTGTCACCCGGCTGTACCAACAAAAGGACGGATTACCGACCAAACGCCTGAGGTCGCTGGCTTTTGACCGCGCCGGCGTGCTTTGGATCGCCACTTCGGGTGGCGGACTGGTTTCATTGGAGCAAGGCAACTTTCGAGTACTGAACCCAGAGAACGGCTTTCCTCATTTGCAGGTGCGCTCCGTCTTGGCTGACCCCGATGGCAGCATCTGGGCAACCACCGCAGGCGCAGGTCTGGTCCATATCAGTCGGGGCAAGATCACAAATTACACCATTGCAGATGGACTTCCGACGGATCAGCTTACCTCCCTGTCGCGTGACAGCCAGGGGTCGCTATGGATCGGCACCTGGGGTGCAGGTATCAGCCGAATGAACGGCGGAAGATTCAGTACGCTTTCTACCAAGGGGGGGCTCGCCGGAGACCATATCTGGTCGATCCTGGCTGACCGTGAGGGTAGTGTTTGGATCGGCACCTGGGTTGGTGGGTTGAATCGTCTGAGCAAACGGTCTTTTGACGCCTTGGGCACACCTGAAGGCCTGTCCCACGATAACGTCCGAACCGTGCTGCACGACCGCAATGACGTGACCTGGGTAGCAACGGCGGGTGGTGGACTCAATCGCATCGAAGCCGGGAGAATCACCACCTTGAACTACAAGAACGGCTTGCCCTCAGACGAGTTGTCATGCCTTCTCGAAGACCGGGAAGGTTCATTGTGGGTGGGTAGCTACACCGGAGGCGTCGCACGACTACATCAGGGAAAGATCCAAATCTATGGCGTAGCGCACGGGCTGCCATCGGTAGATGTCCGCGTGTTGTACCAGGACAGTCGCGGCGTGGTTTGGGCGGGCACTCAGGCGGGACTGGCCCGTTTCAATGGCAATGGCTTCGTCGTCGTGCGTGACGTGGGTGCCCCGCGCGACGTCACCTCGTCCATTCTGGAGGACCGCAACGGCACACTTTGGTTTGGCACCTCCGGTCAGGGGTTGTTTCGCTTGCGCAACGGCAGTTTCCTTACCCTGACAACAGCCGATGGCCTGCTTTCAAACTGGATCATGGCCCTCTACGAAGACGCTGACGCCAACCTGTGGATCGGCACCAATGGCGAGGGTATGAACCGACTGCGTGGCGATGAACTGGTCAGCATTCGCCCAGCTGACGGGCTATGGGACGGCATCGCGCAAACCATCCTCGAAGACGGCACTGGGCACCTCTGGATGACCTCCAACCGAGGCTTCTACCGGGTGGCGCGCGCAGACCTGATTGCCTTTGCCGAACGGCGCCTGCAGAAGATTGAATCAATGGCGTTTGGCCCTGGGGATGCATTGCGCAGCACGCTGTTTGCTGGGGGCGTCAAACCTGCCGGTGCCGTCGACCGTCAGGGCCATCTGTGGTTGCCGTCCAACAAAGGCCTGGTTATTGTCGACCCTCTGAATTTGCCCAACTCTGGCCCGCCACCCGTGGCGCGTCTGGAGAACGTGGTGCTCAATGGTGTGAGCCATCCCGCGGGAGACGAAGTTGTGTTGCCGCCAGGATCGACACCCCTGACCCTTCGATTCACCGCGATGACACTGCTCAACTCCGATCGTGTGCGCTTCCGCTACCAGTTGGAAGGCATTACAACGCAGTGGGTCGATGCAGGTTCCAATCGGGAGGTCTCTTTTGCGAGCCTCCCTCATGGCAGCTACCGCTTCGTGCTTGCCGCGTCCCTCGATGGGCTGCGTTGGAGCGAAGCCGACGATCGGCTAACGGTCACCGTAAAACCGCATTTCCATCAGACACTTTGGTTCAGGCTGTTTGCCTTGGTACTGGGTGCGATCACTCTTGCGGCAGTGTTCAGGTTGCGAACACAAAGTCTGCGCGCCCGTCATGATGAGATGGAGCGCCTGGTGGCACTGCGGACAGATGAGCTGAGGCTGGCAAACGAACACTTGTCCCGGCTCTCGTTTGTGGACGCCTTGACAGGCTTGGCCAACCGACGTCGATTCAACGACGCACTGGATGAAGAATGGCGAAGAGCCTGCCGCTCTGAGACATCGCTGGCTTTGATCATGGCAGACATCGACAATTTCAAGCTCTACAACGATGCGCTTGGCCACCAGGAGGGAGACCATTGTCTGGCAGCAGTCGCCGCTGTATTCCTGCGGGCCGCTGGGCGTGCGGGTGACTTGGCGGCCCGGTACGGTGGCGAAGAAATGGTCTTCTTGATGCCAGGGGCAAACGAGACCGAGGCAAAGGCCATGGCCGAGAGCATACGTGCCGCCTGCGAGGCATTGGCCATCGCCCACCCGACATCACCGATCAAACCGGTGGTGACCATCAGCCTGGGCGTGGCGTCGTGCATTCCCTCGGCTGAATCGTCGGCGGAATCCCTGTTGTCGCACGCGGACTCGGCGCTCTACCGAGCCAAGTCGACCGGTCGCAATCGGGTGTGTTGACGGGTATCTGCCAGCCGGCAATGGTGTGAGTTTTTGAAAAGACCGTCTCCAGCCTCCGACTGAAACTTCTCAGTTGGGTGATACAGCGACAAACGCGAATCACGTTGATCCGCCTCGCCGACGATCTCTCATGGCCGGCAAAATCTGGAGTGGGTGCCCTCGGGGATGGCAGGCAACCGGGAATCTTCACAAATCTGTCATAACAGGTCCGTACGATGGGGCTTGATTCATCCATCAACCTCAAACAAATTCATCCATGTCGCATACAAACCCATCGTCTCGCCGTTCCGCCCTCAAATTGATTGCGGCTGCGCCCATGCTGCCTCTGGGTGCCCTCTCGGTCAGCTCGCTGCTTTCGGGCTGCGCTACCCCAGCTGCCCCCGGCACCAGCGCGTCAATCGCATCAGCACCCTTTTCATCTGCAGTCTTTGCTCCCATGGCTGCCCCGAGTCTGTCCAACCCGGCGGCCATGGCAACGACCACTGTCGCCTCCAGCCTGCAAGTCACACTGCAAGACGGCAGCACCCGCGCATACAAGCTGGCCTACCAGCCTTTTTTCATCACGGGTGACCGCGTGCCAGACGGCAAGGGCGGCACGGTCCTGGCGGGCGGTTATGTGGACATCCTGAATCGTCCGATCATTGACAAATCGGTGCCGGGCACGGAGCGACAGTTTTTCTCCGATTGCCCGGACGGCACCTCCTTGTTGAAGCTTGATCACCCAAAGGTGGCGGGCATCAAGGGCAAGGCGGTATTTGCCGTGGTGCAGTTTGAGTACGCCAATGCAGATCAGGGTGGCGCTGATACCTATGGCACGCTGCCTTCACCGATTGCTGTGCTGACGCTGGATCAGAATCAGACCACTGGTGCCCTGACATTGGTCAAATACCACAGTGTGGATACCTCCGAAGCCCAGGGTCTGTGGATCACCTGCGGCTCAAGCCTGTCGCCCTGGAACACCCACCTGTCGAGTGAAGAGTACGAGCCGGATGCTCCGTTTGTGGCCGACAACAAGGTCTTCAAAGCCTTTAGCAAGAACACCTTTGGAGATGCCTCTGTGGCCAACCCCTACCACTACGGTCATATGCCAGAAGTGACCGTCAACCCGGACGGCACCGGGACCTTGGTCAAGCACTATTGCATGGGGCGTATCTCGCACGAACTGGTGCAAGTCATGCCCGATAACCGGACCGTGTTGATGGGTGACGACTACACCAACAGCGGTTTGTTCATGTTTGTGGCGGACAAAGAAAAAACCCTGTCCGCCGGTACCCTGTATGTGGCCAAGTTGGGCAGCGGCTTTTCCATCAACCCAGGGGATGCGGGTGCCAGGCTCTCCTGGATCAAGCTGGGTCATGCCACCAGCGCCGAGATCGAAAAGATGGCCAGCAAGCTCAAGCCATCCGACATCATGACGGTACTCAAGGCAGACCCCAATGACACCAGCTTTACCAAGGTGTTCTACAACGGCGCGGCCAACTGGATCAAGTTGATGCCTGGTATGGAAAAGGCGGCGGCTTTCCTGGAAACCCACCGCTACGCTTACCTGATGGGCGGCAGCATGGGCTTCTCGAAAATGGAAGGCACCACCGTCAACATCAAGGACAAGGTGGCTTACTCTGCGCTGCAAAATATTCAGGACTCGATGGTCAAGACGGGCAAGGGCTGGAACGCGGCCAGCGGCATTGCGCTGGACAAGGCGCTGGTGGCTGGCGGTGTGATGGCATTGCCCATGACAGGCGGGCAAGTCGATCAGAGCGGCAGTGCGATCAAGAGCGAATGGGTACCGACGGTCATGCGCGCCCTGTTGATGGGTGAGGACATCGCCCCCGATGCGCTGGGCAACCTGGCCAATCCCGACAAGGTATCCAACCCTGACAACCTGAAGTTCTCGGAAAAGCTGCGCACACTCTTCATTGGTGAAGACAGCGGCACCCATGTGAACAACTTTGTCTGGGCCTACAACGTGGACACCAGGCAGCTCAGCCGCCTGATGTCGATGCCATCCGGCGCCGAGGCGACTGGACTGGGTGTGGTGGATGATCTGAATGGCTGGATGTACATCACCAGCAATTTCCAGCATCCGGGCGACTGGAACCCCAAGTTGCACGGCAAGGTGCAGGCCACCCTGGACCCACTGGTGCGCGCCAACTACAAGGACCGTTTTGGTGCGGCGGTGGGCTACCTCACAGCCGAGGCCACCGGCATCAAATTGGGGTAATGTTGGGTTGGGGGCGTGTCAACCTTGGTGTGAACCCGCAGCCAAACTGAAGAAGCGGCCTTGGTTTGCGTTAACAACAGGCTATAACCGCTCGTACCAACCCTTGCTGCGATTGACGATGTTGCCCGCCAGCAGCATTACCAGCACCCCGATCAATACCCTCAACCACCGTTGCAAGCCCCGCCCCGGAGTCGAAGCCAAACAGCCTGATGGCGGCTGCTACGGCCAGCTCAAGAAAGTTGTAGGAGCCAATCAGCGCCGATGGGCAAGCCATGTTGTGCCTCTCGCCCACCACTCGGTTCAGCCAGTACGCCGATGCTGAGTTAAGAAATACTTAACTCAGCATCGGCACCACCAACAAGGCAATGACCAGCAGTTGTTTCAGAGTCGCCTCGCCCTGGGAGGCAAACAATAGCACCAGTGTGGCCAGCAACGCGGTAATGGGCCAGGGACCAATCCGTGCCATGGTCGCGTCAAAAGTGACCTGCCCGTTAGCCAACAATGTTATGCGTAACCATTGCGCCAGCATGTCAGGAATCACGATGTACAGCTCCAACGGCCATCCAAATCGGTTTGACCAACCAGCTGACAAAAAGCGTGACGCCGACGCCTTTGATATGCTGACGCACCTCATGCAATGCACCAAAATCCACCTTGACCAGTATCGGGATGATGATCACCCAGATCAGCAGACCTACCGTCAAATTGACGTTGGCCAGTTCCATCCGGCCACTGGTCTGAAAAACACCCCGCAGAACTTGCCCAAGTGCAATACCCACGACGATACAAAAAAACACCCGGGGGTCCGGCGTTGACGAGCAAGCGCGAAAAGTATCCAGGCGAATGCCGGATGAGAGTGATTCAAACACCGATGTGCTGCGATTGAATCCATATCTTTACATCCAACCATTGTTGAACAACTGTTTCATGTGTTCGTGGACGCAATCGGACTTCTTTAGGAGCACGCTGTGCCGCAGCGGGCCTTTCAAGCGATCTCTCACCGCGTTGATTTGTTTCTGTTTTGACTGAAAATCAAAGAGCGCCAACGCGCATGACGTGGTGCCACCAACGCCATCATCTTTAAATTCAGCTTACAACTTTAGAATCAAGAAAAGGCCAACACCATGGATCTGGTTTTGTGGCGCCATGCCGAGGCTCAGGAATGGACGAAAGGCTGCGACGACCTGTCACGGTGCCTGACGACCCGTGGTGGAAAGCAGGCTGCTCGGATGGCCGCGTGGCTGGACCGCCAGTTGCCCGCCAACACCCGCATTTTTGTCAGTCCGGCACGGCGCTGTGAACAGACCGCCAACGCCTTGGGGCGCAAATTCAAGATTCGGCACGAGCTGTCACCTGACGGGCAAATGGCTCAATTGCTCGAGTTGGTGCAGTGGCCTGATGCCAAAGGCACAGTGCTGGTGGTAGGCCACCAGCCCACACTGGGGCAAACCATCGCGCGGCTGATTGAGCTCAAGTCACCCGAGTGTGCGGTCAAAAAAGGCTCAGTCTGGTGGCTGCGCCACCGGCACCGCGAAACACTGACGCACAGTGTGCTGGTCGCCGTTCAGTCGCCCGAGCTACTTTGGAAGATTTAGCTACATTAAATATAACTACAAAACATTATTTTATAAGGGCTAATAACGGTATTTGTCATACAAGTTTGCCAGATTGGCCAGGCGCCGAAGCCAAGCGTCTCCAGGCAATCTTCCAGTCCGGAGGTCTGACCAATAACGGCCAGGTGACTCGAGCCAGTGCGAACCTCGCGATCAGCAGACCCTCTCAGATGCATGCCGTTGATCGCCGGCCCCCCGTACTTCTGATAGCCTGTCTGCATCAGGCCCCAAGAAAGTGCTTTCGATAGCGCGGTGGAAGGTCATTGATGTGCATCAGCATGGGCAGATCGGCGGTATTGAAGTCCGGGTCCCACGCCGGAGCCCCCAAAATTCTGGCACCCAATCGCAAATAGCCCTTGATCAGCGCGGGAGGTTCAACCTGCAGGCTCGTATCAAGCTGATCCACCGGCAGCGGCAAGCGCGGGCGCACCTGATGTTCGATGGATGCCAGATGGGTGGCTTTAAGTTGCTGCCAGATGCTGGCTGCCACATCACCGCTGGCGATGCCGTTGTGCAGCATGGGGATGCTGGCGCAGCCAATCATGGTGTCGAGTTTGTTGCGCACCATGAAATCAGCCAGGGCACCCCACAGTGCCATGATGACCCCGCCGGTGCGGTAGTCCGGGTGCACGCAGCTGCGCCCAAGCTCCACCATGCGTTCGCGCAGACCACGCAGCCGTGTCAGGTCAAATTCGAGGTCGCTATAGGTGCTGCCCACCCGCCTGGCTTGCACCGGTGTCAAAAGACGGTAGGTGCCGACCACTTCTGCACTGGCCTGGTCACGCACCAGAAGGTGTTCACAGTAGTTGTCAAAAAGGTCGATGTCGTGGCCAGGGACGGGGCTGTTGAGCCGGGCACCCATTTCCTCGGCAAACACCCGGTACCTCAGGCGCTGAACCTGGCGGACCTCGTCCTGGTGTTTGGCCCACGAAACCACCAGAGCACCCCGCTCCATCGGCGCCGCCTGGGACGGGCTGTTGCTTTGAAAGTACTCAACGGGTCGGTGAAGCAATCCCCTGGGCAGGGACAAAGGGGACAGTGCAAACGTTGGATTGGGCAGCTCTCTCATTTCTCGCTCCTTGTGTTGATGGCGAGATGTTGGCGGGGCTACGTGACATGCTGATGGCGACTTGATGGCATTTTTGTGACAGTGCCACAGGGGTGCGATCAACCGTTAGCTAGTGCGGAAGACCAAGCCCAGCTATTGAGACACTGTCAAGTCAATTGGGCAGCCATGCAAGACCCCACCACCACGCCGAGCAAATACTGGACGATTCCGTGGTCGGGATTGAGCGTCGCCACCAACACGCTGGCCTGGAAGAGATCACGCCTGACGCCAATGGCAGTTTGAAGGATGGCGGCCTTATCGCTGGATCTGTTAGCGAACCGCGCAGGCAAAAGGTTGTGCAGTGCCTGTACCCCATAACGCAGGCGCTTGGCTCGAATGCGAACCCGATGTTGTTGCTCCGGTGTATCGGTCGCCTGTTGAGCCCGCTTCAGCCCATGATCGAGGCGCAATATGCGGCGCTTGGCCCATTGGCGCAACAGGCTCGTTGTCTTCTGGTCGACGTCTTCTGTTACCGTCAGGTTTTCCAGCCATTCACTGATCAACAACAAACTCACGCCAACGCCGGGCTCTTGCAGAGTATCACGCACCACCCTTCGCTGGACGTCAGTCATATGCCTCAGCGAAGTCAGCATCTCCTGCCATGACTGGGTGCGCTGTTCATCGCCCCGACAATACCCATTGGCCAGGGGTGGCAAAGTCTCGAGCAGCGCCACTTCAAGGTTGCGTAACTCCCCCAAAAAAGAAAGCAAGGCCGCCAGTTCAGGCCATACAGGTGCGTTAGCCATTTGGGGCAGTTTTTTGAATAAACGCATGGCTGACCTAAAGCGCCGCCAGCCAACTCGTGCCTGATGCACAAGCTCCGGATCGTCGTTGCTGCGAAGCGCATTCAGGTTGTGAGTGAACTGGGCAAACATTTCGCGCAGCACTTGCTGCGCCAACCCGGTCTGGCTCAAATGTTGTCCGATAGGAGGCGGATTTGCCCCTTTTGGCTGATCCAGACCATCTTGCGCCAACAGAAACCCGCGTTCAGCTTTGCTCTGGTTGGCAGGCAAAACTGCCACCGTGATGGCAATGCGCTGAGCCACTTCAAACAGTGCGCCTACCTGACCGGATTTCAGCTCAAGCTCAATTTCGCAAATGGACGCTTGTCGCCCATTGGCCTCAATTTGTCCGATGTCCAATGCCAGTTCAACCACACTGCCATCGGGGCGGGTCAACAGCCAGCTGGTTCGCTGAAAATCTGTCACAAAACAAGGCTCCAAGCTGTCGAACAGACGAGTGTCTGGATCCATCTCGGTCCAGGGCGTACTTTGCAGCGCCTGTAGCGACAGTTGAGCGCTTGGGACTGCAGTCTCCCATTCGCCGCGACGGCTCAGCGCCGACTCATCCGCGGCGCTGCTCTTGAGGGTTTGCACCCACTGCGGGTGAACAGCACTACCGATGCGCCGCAAACGCAAAGCAGCCCTCTGCCGCCGTAAATGCTGATCAGCGGTGTCGAAGTAAATGTTGTGTAGCGACTGTCTCGTGGCCTTGCCCCCGGCAAGCAAAGGCAAGCTCCCAAGGCGTTTGGCCAGCTCCGTCGGGTTGGCTCCAGGCAAACTCAATTTGAGCTCAACTTCTTGTGATTCTGGGGTGCGCGGATAGGACTTCATAGGAAGTGGACCTTAACCGGAATTCCGCATATTCAGAAACCATTTTTTGCACCTGTGAGACAACCCAAAGCCCATTACCCAGGGGAATACCGTGCCGGGAAAAACAGTTCGCGTGTGAAACCAAAGGCGGTCGCTGGCGCCAAAACCACTCTGATAATCCGATACTGTAGCCAGCATGCGTCAAGTTCAATGATGCGCTCCAGCACCCAAAGTTCAAGGAGCTCAGTGGCCGTTGCGACGCATTGACGAACTCAAAAAAAAGGACCGACAACGTGGTGGCATCCATCGAGACGTCAAGGTTGTCAGACAAAGGAGGTGTAGCTGTCGAGAGATTCGATGTCACTCAGATCAACCGAGTGGCGTCCCGTTGCTCAAATGAAAGGTTTTTGCTGCACATCAATAAGCTGCTGGCGCACTGCATGTCGAAAAGGTTACCGCGTATCAACCGCTCAACCGAAGCAACATCACCCCGCAGATGATGACCAGCGCACCGATCATCCGTCGTGCTGTGAGTGCCTCCCCAAGAACCACACTGCCAATCACTACCGCAAACAGCACCGACACCTCGCGCAGCGCCGCGACCATGGCCACGGGGGCGCGCGTCATGGCCCACAAGGCAATGCCGTAGGAGCCCATCGACGCCAGTGCCCCGACCGATGCCAACGGCCAGCGCGCTTGTGCGTAACGTGGCAGCGCCGAACCGCGCCGGGCCAGAATCATCAGCGCAAACGGCCAACCGTCCAACATGAACAGGGTCGCCACATATTGCAAGGTGGTGGTCAGTGTGTTGCCGGCTGCCCGCACGCCCAGCCCGTCGACAACGGTGTAGATGGCAATGATGACCGCATTGGCCAAAGCAAATGCCACCGCCTTGGGCGCGTCAAAAGCGTGCTGGCTCAGACCCAGCACCAGCACGCCCAGGCTGATGCCCAGCACCCCCAGCCAGGCCACCACAGAGAGCTGCTCGCCCAGCGTGACGCTGGCGGATAGTGCGACCAACAGTGGCGCCACGCCGCGCATCAGCGGGTAGGTCAGTCCGAGTTCGCCATGGCGATAAGCGCCCGTCAGCGCAATGTAGTACCCAATGTGGATGGTGATGGACGCCGCCAGAAAAGGCCACGCGCTGCGTGGTGGCCAGCCCACCAGCAGCACCAAAGGGATGGCCATCAGCGAGCCGATCATGTGAATCAGGGCCGTGTCCATTTCCTTGTCGGTGCTGGATTTGACCATCGCGTTCCAACTGGCGTGCAATAGCGCGCCAAACAGCACCGCCAGGGCCACCGGCCAGGTCAGTGTCATGTGGGCTCAGGCCTTGTCAGCTTTTCCCGCCGCATTGGCGAACTGGCTCAACAACTTGTCAATCAGCCAGGGCGTGCGGCCATCGTCTTCGGCGCGTTCCTTGCGCCGGATCGCGTTGCGCACCAGGTTGGAGCCCAGGTAACGAATGGGCTCCGGCGGAAACTGCCCTAGCGGGCCGTGGGTAAGCGGGCTGCGCGTCCAGGCGTTGTCCTGCTCCAATAGCAGGGACGACAGGATTTGTCCACCCATGTAACAAGGACCGACGCCACTGCCCGAATAACCAAAGCCGTAAAAAATATGCGGTGCGGCATTCAGGCGGCCAAAGAACGGAAAGCCTGTCACCGAACGGTCAGAGGGCCCGGTCCAACTCGCCGTCATAGGCACCTGCTCCAGCGAAGGGAAAAACGCGCGTGTGGCCTGGGTCAACGACACCTCGTAGGCTGACCGCTGGTCATACACCGGTGAGATACGCCCGCCAAAGGCAAAGGTGTTGCCGCCCTTGCCCAGCATCAGGCGACCATCCGGGGTGCTGCGGTAGTAATAGACAAAGGTGCGTGAATCGAGCACCGAGACACCGTCGGTCAGGCCAGATGCCAACAGCAGTTCCGGGCATTTTTCAGTGATCACCATGTCACTTGAAACGATGGCAATACTGCGTTCGAACTGCGAGAACATGCTGGCCATCCAGGCGTTGGTGGCCAGCACCAGTTTTTCCGCTGTGAGGCTGCCCCCGGGTGTCTGCACCATCACCGGCTGACCTGGGGTCAAGGCCAACATGGGGCTGCGCTCGAAAATGCGAATGCCCATCTGCAACGCCACCCGGCGCAGGCCACGCACCAGTTTGGCCGGCTGCACCGTGGCAGCATGCGGTGAAAACACCCCGGCCAAATTCTTCGCAGAGCCGGACCGTAGCGCCACCTCAGAAGGGGGTAGCGGGAAGTAGGATTCGATGCCACAGGCTAGCAGTGCCGAAATGACCGGGTCGAGTGTGCCGACCTGCGCGTTATTGGTGGCCGTGTAAAGCGTGCCGTCGTGGCGCAACTCGGCGTCAATGCCGTGCGCCTGGCAAAAGTCGTCAATGTGCTGCACAGCCGCTTCAGAGGCTTTGACCAAACGGATTGCCTCGGCCTCGCCAAACAGCCGGCGCAGGGTCAAAAACTTGGCCGACCAGGTCAGCAGGCAACCGCCATTGCGACCACTGGCACCGGCACCGCACAGGTCGGCTTCCAAGATGGCAATGTCGAGCGCCGGGTTCTGCTGCTTGGTCAGGATGGCCGTCCACAGGCCGGTGTAACCGCCGCCGACAATGCACACATCGGCCGTCAGTTCGCCTTGGAAGGTCGGTGCCAGCCCACCGTCGGTAAACAGGGCCTGCTCCAGCCAGAACGGGCGTTGGGTAGTGGGTGTATAGGGCGTTGCCTGAATTGTCATGGTGGGGTGAGTTCACGCAAGCTTTGTTCCAGAATGTCCAGCGCCTGGCCCATTTGCGCGCGGGTGGTGATCAGCGGCGGTGTCCAGGTCAGCACATTGCCCATGGTGGTCTTGAACGACAGGCCACGCGACATCGCGGCATACAACACTGCCTCGGCGGCGTCGCCAGCAGGTGTTTTGGCGACACGATCTGCCACCAGTTCAATGCCGATCAACAAACCGCGCCCGCGCACATCGCCGATCAGTGGGTACCGGTCTTTCAGGTCGTGCAGGCGCTCCAGCGCATAAGCACCCACCCGTGCAGCGTTCTCGACCAGGTCCTCTGATGCGATGACTTCCAGCGTGGCCAGCGCGGCGGCAGCGGTGACCGGGTTTTTCTCATGGGTGTAATGGCCAAAAGCGTAAGCGCCCGCAACATCCAGCTCGGCGCGGGCGATCACGGCGGCAATTGGCAACACTCCGCCCCCCAGCGCTTTGCCGAGCACCATGATGTCAGGCGCAGCCCCATCATGCTCGGCAGCAAAAAAGCGCCCGGTTTTGCCTAGTCCGGTCGGTATTTCGTCAAAGATCAGTAGTGTGCCGTGGGCGTTGCAGGCCGCGCGAACCGCCGCCCAATAACCCGGCGGTGGTATGAACGGAACGGCGCGCGCTGGCTCGGCAATCACCGCAGCAACATCACCTTCGCGCTCCAGCACGTAACTCACCATGTTGGCGCAGGCCAGCTTGCAATTGGCGAGTTCAGGCTGACCCTGGGCGTCGACGGCGTGGCCGTATGCGCAGCGGTAGCAGCCAAACGGCGCCACATGCTCGGTGCCGGGCAAAAGCGGCCCTACAGCGCGGCCCGTGCGAAACAGTGACTCGCCACCCACACTCGACGCGCCCAACCCCGCACCGTGAAACGAATCCCAGAAGCTCAGGGTTTTGAAGCGACCAGTGGCAATACGCGCCAGTTTGATCGCGACTTCCACCGCGTCCGAACCACCGGTGGTGAACAACACTTTGCCGGGTGTGCCGGTTAAGGATTGAAAGCGCGCATTCAAAACCTCCGCCAACTCCACCGACCGGTCATTGGCAAACCGTCGCGGCGCAAAACTCAAGGCATCGAGCTGCGTCTTGATGGCAGAAATCACCCGAGGGTTGGCGTACCCTACATGGTGCACGTTGTTGCCATGAAAATCCATGTAGCGTCGCCCGGCTGTGTCTTCTATCCAGATCCCCTGGGCTTTGGCAATGCCGTTGAGGCAGGGTGTGGAAACCGACTGGTGCAAAAACGCTGCGCTGTCGCGCACCAGCAAGGTGCGTGCGGACACGTCTAACGCACCTGCTTGCCAGGCTTTGCGTCGGGGAGAAGAATTCACATCACCTTCGCTTTGCGAGGGTGCGTTCTGGTGAGTTCGGTTGGTGGGCTCGCTCATGCAGCACATTGAAACACAAAATCACAAATGCTCAACAATTTACAAATAACAATTGACAAACATATCGATCCTCAGTCAAATCATGCCGGGCCGGTGGTACAGGACTTGCTTTAAAACCACAGCAGATTTCTGTCATCACCCTGTCACGATCAGGTCACAGCATTGCCACTTTTACCACTAGGAGCCTTTGATGCGTTTGTCCAGAATTGCCAAATTACTTGCTTTGACGGGTTTACTGGCCGCCACCAGCACTGCCTTCGCCCAGAAAACCCAATTGCTGGTTTATACCGCGCTGGAGACCGACCAGCTCAAGGCCTACCAGGAAGGTTTCAACAAGGTCAACCCCGATATCGAGATCAAATGGGTGCGTGACTCGACAGGCGTCATCACTGCCAAACTGCTGGCCGAAAAGGCCAACCCGCAAGCCGATGCGGTGATGGGCGTGGCCGCCAGCAGCCTGGCGCTGTTGGACAAGCAAGGCATGCTGATTCCCTACGCGCCGCTCAATCTGGACGCCATCATGGCCCAGTACCGCGACAAGAAAGCACCGCCGGCGTGGTTTGGCATGGACGTGTGGGGTGCCACCGTGTGCTTCAACACGGTCGAGGCGCAGAAAAAGAACATCCCCAAGCCCGAAAGCTGGCAGGATCTGACCAAGCCCGCCTATAAAGGTCAGATCGTCATGCCCAACCCCGCCTCCAGCGGTACCGGCTACTTTGATGTGGTCGCCTGGCTGACTCTGTTTGGCGATCAGGCCGGCAAGGGTGGTGGCTGGAAATACATGGACGGACTGCACGCCAATATCGCCCAATACACCCATTCGGGCTCCAAACCCTGCAACATGGCCGCCAGTGGCGAGTTTGTGGTGGGCATCTCTTTCGAGTACCGCGCCAACGCCAACAAGGCCAAGGGCGCACCGATCGACCTGGTGTTCCCGAAAGAAGGCCTGGGCTGGGACCTGGAGGCCTTTGCCATCCACAAGGGCACGAAAAAACTTGACGCCGCCAAGAAACTGGCCGACTGGGCCTCCAGCAAGGACGCGATGATGCTGTACGGCAAGAACTTTGCCATCACCGCGCAGCCTGGAGTGGCTGCACCTTTGGCCAATGTGCCCAAGGACTACGAGCAGCGTCTGGTCAAGCTCGACTTCAATTACGCAGCCGAGCAGCGCGAGCGCATTCTGGCCGAGTGGACCCGTCGTTACGACGGCAAGACCGAGAAGAAGTAGCACACGCTGTTGATGACGTGTTGCGTTTGGGGTGGCCCGGTGCACTTGCGGCCACCGTACTGATTTCTGGATGATCGTGACACCTCCCATGCCTTTTCTCGACCTGCGCCACATCCGCAAGGAATTTGGCAGCTTCACGGCCCTGCAAGACATCAACCTCGTCATTCAAAAGAGTGAGTTTGTCTGTTTTCTGGGGCCATCCGGCTGTGGCAAAACCACCTTGCTGCGTATCATTGCTGGCCTGGAGGTGCAGACCTCGGGTCAGATTTTTCAGGGTGGGCGTGACATCTCGCGCCTGCCACCGGCACTGCGCGACTACGGCATCGTGTTCCAGAGTTACGCGTTGTTTCCCAATCTGAGTGTGTTTGACAACGTGTCGTATGGGCTGGTGAACCGCAAGGCGCCGCGCGCCGAGGTGCGCCAGCGCGTCACCGACCTGGTCAAACTGGTCGGGCTGCCGGGCAGCGAGGCCAAGTTTCCGGGCCAACTCTCGGGTGGCCAGCAACAACGCATCGCACTGGCACGCGCGTTGGCCACGTCGCCAGGCCTGTTGCTGCTCGATGAACCCCTGTCGGCTTTGGACGCGCTGGAGCGCGTGCGACTGCGCCAGGAAATCCGTGGCCTGCAGCAAAAGCTGGGCGTGACCACCATCATGGTGACGCACGACCAGGAAGAGGCGCTGAGTGTGGCCGACCGCATTGTGGTGATGAACCACGGCGTGATCGAACAGGTCGGTACGCCGCTGGATGTCTACCGTGAGCCGGCCTCACCGTTTGTGGCGGACTTTGTCGGCAAGGTCAATGTGCTGCCGGCCCAGCGCGTGGGCGGTCGCCTGCAACTTGGTGGCATGGCCCTGCCTTCAGAAGGGGCGGATGGCACCGTCAAGGTCTATTTGCGGCCCGAAGATGTACTGACGCGTCCGATTGCACCGGGTGATGCCCATGTGTTTGAGTCGCAGATCGAAGGCATTGACTTTCTGGGCTCGTATTGCCATGTGCATGTGGGCTCACCGATGCTGGGCAGCCACAAACTCACGGTCTACCTGTCGCTCAACTTTTTGTCCGAGCAGTCGCTGCAGGTGGGCTCGCCACTCATCCTCAAGCTCCTGCCCGAGCGCCTGAAGGTGTTTTGATGGCCGCAGTGCTGCAGAGGCCGCCGGTCAAGCAGGATCACCACTGGATTGACCGTCTAGCGCATGTCCTGCTTGCTCTGGTAGCTATTATTTTGTTGTATTTTTTGGCGCTACCACTGGGCGCCATCCTGATTCAGGCCTTGCAGTCTGACAGTGGAGAATTTGTCTGGCTGGCCAATTTTGTCGCTTACGCCAAAACCCCGGCGCTGCTGGGCAGCCTGTGGAACAGTCTGTGGGTGTCGGGGCTGGTGACGCTGATTGTGTTGCCGCTGGCGTTTACCTTTGCCTACGCGTTGACCCGCTCTTGCATGCCCTACAAGGCACTGTTTCGAGGCATCACGCTGGTGCCGCTGCTGGCACCCTCACTGCTGTCAGCGATTTCGCTGATTTACTGGTTTGGCAACCAGGGCGTGCTCAAGGCCTGGTTGCAAAGCATCGGCATTGATGAGATTTACGGTGCCCCCGGCGTGGTGCTGGCCGAGTGTATTGCGGTGTTTCCGCACACGCTGATGATTCTGGTGACAGCCTTGTCGATGTCAGATGCGCGTCTGTTCGAGGCCGCCGACGCCATGGGCACCACTGCCATGCGCAAGTTTTTCACTATTACCTTGCCAGGGGCCAAATACGGGCTGATCTCTGCTGCCATGGTGACCTTCACCCTGGTGATCACCGACTTTGGCATTCCCAAGGTGATTGGCGGCAACTTCAACGTCCTCGCCACTGACGTATTCAAGCTGGTGATCGGCCAGCAGGACTTTGCCAAGGGCGCAGTGGTGGCCATTCTGCTGCTGACGCCGGCCGTGTTGAGTTTTGGTGTCGACAACTATGTCAGCCGGCGCCAGACTGCCATGCTCACGGCACGCGCCATTCCTTACCGTGCCAAACCATCGCCCGTGTTTGACCGGCTGATGACGCTGTTTTGCGCCAGCATGGCGCTGCTGGTGCTCGCCATGCTGGGCATGGCAGTGTTTGCCTCGTTTGCCACCTTCTGGCCGTATAACCTGACGCCGAGCCTGCGCCATTACACCCTGGGGCTGCTCGATGCCGAAGTCGGTGTGGCTTTTTTCAACAGCATCAAGATGGCCGGTGGCACCGCGCTGTTTGGCACGGCGCTGGTATTTGTAGGCGCCTATCTGCTGGAAAAAACCAAGGGCATGGATGGTCTGCGTGGTCTGGTGCGTCTGCTAGCGGTGGTACCGATGGCAGTACCGGGACTGGTGCTGGGCCTGGGTTATATCTTTTTCTTCAATGCCACAACCAACCCTTTGAATGGCCTCTACCACACGCTAACATTGCTGACGCTGTGCACCATCGTGCACTTCTACACCACCGGTCATCTGACCGCCGTGACGGCATTGAAGGCACTGGACAGCGAGTTTGAAGCGGTGAGCGCCTCGCTAAAGGTACCGTTTTACAAGACTTTCTGGCGCGTGACGCTGCCGGTGTGCACGCCGGCGCTGGTGGACATGGCGCGCTACTTTTTTATCAATGCCATGACCACCATCTCTGCCGTGGTATTCCTGTACTCGCCGGAAACCAAGGTCGCGTCCATCGCCATCCTGAACCTCGATGAGGCGGGCGAAATGGGCGCAGCGGCAGCCATGGCCGTTTTGATTGGTGTCGCCAGCACGCTGGCGACGCTGTTTTTCATGATGCTGGCCTGGTGGGTGCATCGGCGCACCCAGGCCTGGCGAGTTTGACAATTGGAGACCAAAACCATGGACAGAGACAAGATCCTGCTGACCCCCGGCCCCCTGACCACCACGCTGCGCACCAAGCTGGCGATGTTGAAAGACTGGGGTTCGTGGGACGCCGATTTCAACGCCGTCACGGCCAGCGTGCGCGCCAGCCTGCTCAAGATCATTCACGGCAGCGACAGCCATGTGGTGGTGCCGCTGCAGGGGAGTGGCACCTTCAGCGTTGAAGCCGCGGTCGCCACGCTGGTGCCGCGGGATGGCCATGTGCTGGTGCTCGACAACGGTGCCTACTGCAAACGCGCCGCGCGCCTGACGCAGCTCATGGGGCGCCGCGTCACCGTTCTCGACTTTGACGAGGCGCAGCCGGTGTCGGCCGCGGTGTTGGCGGAGCACCTGAAGGCCGACGCTTCGATCACCCATGTGGTGCTGATCCACTGCGAAACCGGAGCCGGCGTGCTGAACCCCTTACAAGCGGTGGCCGATGTTTGCGCCGTGCACGGCAAGGGCCTGATCGTCGATGCGATGAGTTCCTTTGGTGCGCTGGAAATTGACGCGCGCAAAACCCGCTTTGACGCGCTGATAGCCGCCAGCGGCAAATGCCTGGAGGGGGTGCCAGGCATGGGCTTTGTGTTTATCCGCAAGGCGGTGCTCGACAGCTGTGCCGGCCAGAGCCAATCACTCGCCATGGACCTGCACGACCAATACGTTTACATGGAAAAGACCGGGCAGTGGCGCTTTACCCCGCCCACGCATGTGGTGGTGGCCTTGCACGAGGCGATTGCACAATTTGAAGCCGAGGGTGGGCAGCCGGCGCGGCTGGCGCGTTATACGCGCAATTTTGAGGCGCTGATGGCTGGCATGGCGCGCCTGGGTTTCAAGCCGTTTCTTGACCCGACCTTCCAGTCACCGATCATCGTCACTTTTCATGCGCCAACCCACCACCACTACGAATTCAAGTCGTTTTATGCGGCGGTGCGTGCTCATGGCTTTTTGCTCTACCCCGGCAAACTGACCCAGATCGAGACCTTCCGGGTCGGCTGCATTGGCGCCATCGGTCCGCATGACATGGAACAGGCGGTGCACGCCGTGGCGCTGGCGTTGCAGGATCTGGGTATTGCCAGCTGAAGCCCGGCTTGTGATCAAATCTGACCATGACAGCTTCGATCCACCCCACCATCGCCCTGCTGCAGAACAGTTCACTGTCGGTCGTTGTGCAACAGGAAATTGAGCGCGCCATTTTGTCAGGCGAGTATCTGCCCGGTGCCAAACTTAATGAAGCGGCTCTGGCTGAAAAGCTTGGTGTGTCGCGTGGGCCGATTCGTGAAGCATTTCTGATGCTCGACGAAGCCGGGCTGGTGCGCACCGAAAAGAACCGTGGCGTTTTCGTGCGCGACATTCCGATTGACGAGGCGCTGGAAATTTTTGACCTGCGTGCCGCCATGGACGAATGGGTCGGAAAACGCCTGGCGGCCAGCATCATGCCAGCGCAACTTCAGGAAATCAAAACGCTGGTGGCCGACATGGAGATCGCCGTCAGGGCGCAGGATGCCCATCAATACCATGTGTTGAACCTGAAGTTTCACGACCGCATGGTCGAGATCACTGGCAACCGCAAGCTCACCGACACCTACCGCAAGCTGATCAAGGAGTTGTCGCTCTTTCGCCGGCAAAACCTGACCGACACGGTGCTGATGAAGACCTTTCTAGCCGAACACAAGCTGATAGTCAAAGCCATTGCCTCGGGCGATGTCGAGGCTGCAGGGCGTGCCATGGTGGACCATGTGATGCAAAGCAAGCAGCGCACCCTTGACAACGATGCACGCCAGCGCGCCGATGGCAGGGCCGCGACAGGAGCCAAAACGGCCAGCGCAGGCGCAAATTAAGCACCTGGCCGGGCGCAGGGTCAAAGGTGCCCAGCGACCTTTTGCCTTGGGTCACTCAGGGGTTTTCACCCGCAGCCAGGCGGGCGTTGATGTCGGCAATGACCGCAGGCAGGTCGCGCAAATCATCAATCACATAGTGCGCACCACTCTCACGAATGATCTTTTCCTTGGAAGCCTGTTCTTTGGCAGCCAGTTCGGTCGGGCTCATGGCCTTGACGGCATCCCAGCTGTCGGCCACATAGTTGCTCCATTTGGAGACTCCGACACGCCAGCACATCGGCGCACCTTCACCCGCACCTGACACGGTGTCGTCCACCTTGACGGTGCGGCGCATGGCGTTCGTCAGGTTGTAGACACCCATGCGCTCCAGATTCTTGATCACCATATAGGCGGTGGGGCGCGGCATTTCTACCTCGTCACCCGCACAGGAGGTGTCGGGCACAAACCCTTGGGGTGCCGCGCCTGCCAGCAGCAGGTCGAGCATGTCGCGGGTAAAGCCGGTGGTGACACCGAGCTTGATGCTCTGCTGCTGCAGACCCTTGACCACCTCCGCCACACCAGGCAACAGGTCGTGGTAACTGCCCTTGCGCAGGAGGTCAAGCTGGGTCGGCACAAAGTCGGCAAACATCGCATCAACATCGGATTGATCGGGCGCGCGGCCAAACTTGGCGGTAAAACGCTGGCGTACCGCAGGGATCTCAGTGATGGCCTTGATATGCAGGTCTTTGCGCAGCCCCATTGGCTCGCGAGCCTCGGGCATGGTGATTTCCAGACCATACTTTTTGAACACCTCGACAAACACGATGGCTGGCGCGTCCACATAGCGGTCCATGGTGGTGCCCGAGCAGTCGAGCATCACGTAGGCCACGCTGCGTTCGATGTTTTCGCTGTCAAACTTTTTCTGCTGTGCGGCCGCATGACGGATGTCGTCGGGCACACGGCCCACGGGTGAGAGTTGGGCGGTAAGGGAATCAGCCATGAGGTTTCTCCGGAAAAAGTGGGTTGTCGGGTTGGCGCTTCAACAGGTTTGTATCATGCCAAAGATCATTCAGATTGTCAACAATTTTTAGTACATTGTTAACAATATGCAAACTTGTCGTTCATCGTATGGGGTCTTTCAAGCCATCTTTGCCAATGACAGCAGCCACTGCCCCAGGATCAACCCCGCCTCCGGAGTAAAGACGCCCTCCAACAGCATCCGCGTCAGTACCGCTGGCGACACCAACCGGAACTGCTGCACTTCGCCATCGGTGTTCACCGGAACCACCCCCTCAGGCACGACACCCTCAAACCAGTCTATGCGCTCCACCACGTATTCCAGACCACTGTCCGTCGCATTGGGGCAACGCATGGTGAAGTGGCTTACCCTGCGCAGGCCATTGAGCTGCGCCAGTGCCAAACCCGCCTCTTCTGCGGTCTCACGGGCCAACGCGTGCTCCAAGGTGTCGGCAGCAGACACCATGCCGCCCATCAGCGTGTCCCAGCGACCCGGATGCGTTTTCTTGTCTTGCGCGCGCTGCTGAATCCAGACCTGCCGGTCAGCCGTGCAGCCGTGCAGATGCACACCCTGGGTGGTGATGCCCAACGCCCTGACCGCACCACGCTCCACCGTCACCAGCGGTTCGCCCTTGTGGCTGCGCACGGCCAGTTGTTCACCGCGCCAAAGATGTGCCACCTGCGCGTAATGGTGAAGCCGCATGGCATGAGCCAGTCGATTCAAACTGACCGCAGAGGGATTGACCAGAAACCAGCCAGGTTCCTGTGTGCCGTGCCCCTCCAACCGTCCAACCAGGTCAGAAAGACCGACTTCATCAGCAAAATTGGCAAATCCTTCGGCCTCCACCGATCCAAGCTCGTGCCCGTCAAAAAACAATGGCACCCGGGGCGTTATCGGGGACCGATTGACGCTTGCTTGCTGATCCACCAGCCATTCGGAAAGACTTTGCTTCATTGGCCCTGCATTGTCGCCATGTCGGACGCACGCCGCACCGGCCGAAGGCTCGCATCACCGACGATGGGAGCCAATTGTCGAACGGCGCACGGACCTGGCTCCACCGGTTTTCACACATTTGTCACAAAAATCATCTATAACGTCAAGATGCGCAAACAAAAACCAGTCCCTAAAACCCTGTTGACCACGGCTGCGCCACCGACCAGCAGCAGTCCGTGGATCCAGGGAGTCTGCCTGAAGCTCATTGATCAGCTTTGGGCCTTGCGGAGCGCCATGCTGGAACGCGAGGACGAACTGCAACAGCCGCTGTCACAAGTGCTGGGCCAGCACCGGGAAAGTGCACGCAACCTGATTCACTACCTGGCGCTGCGCAGCGTTGACTTGCGTGAGCTGCAAAACCAACTGGCCTGGCTGGGTCTGTCGTCGCTGGGGCGCTCCGAGTCACATGTGCTGGCCAGTCTCGACAAGGTGCTCGGGCTGCTGCACCGATTGACGAGCCAGAGCTGGCAGGACCATTCAGACGAAGAGCCGGCCGGCAGCGTCAGCAGCCGTGCAAGACTCACGGCCAACACGGTCAACCTGCTCGGCCAGGTGCCAGGCAACCGACCGGTGCGCATCATGGTTACCCTGCCCTCTGAGGCGGCACACGATGCCGCCATGGTCCTGGATCTGGCGCAGGCCGGCATGGACATTGCCCGCATCAACTGCGCCCATGACAGTGCTGCAGATTGGCAGTTGATGACGAACCATGTGCGTCGTGCCGCGCAAATGGTGAAACGCCCCATCAAAATTCTCATGGACCTGGGGGGGCCGAAAATCAGAACCGGCGACATCGCACCACAAACACCGGTGCTAAAACTCAAACCCGGCAAAGACCAGTTTGGTCGGGTTTACCGCCCCGCCCGAATGCAGCTTCGCCCCATCGATCAACACGACCTGCTGCCCGGCGTGGATGCCAGCGTCGGTGTCTGGGAGGTGTGGTTATCACGTCTCAAAGTCGGGAGCACGCTGGATTTTTGCGATGCCCGCGGTGCCCGGCGCCATCTGCTGGTCGTACGCTGCGATCACCAGGCAGTCATCGTGGAATGCCTGCAAACTGCTTACATTACCCCCGAGACTGTCTTCACCCTGGTTTCAGACGTCAAGAAGAAGCACACCACCTTGGTGTGCCATATTGACCGCCAGCCTGGCGTTTTGCACCTGCAGTCAGGCGATAGCTTGCGGCTGACCAGGGACGACATGGTCCATGTCACCAACGACGAAGATGAAAACAGTGACGAAGACCCCAACGGGTACTCACAAGTTCCATGCACACTGCCCCAGGTGATTGATCAGGTCAAGGTGGGTGAAAGGATCTGGTTCGACGATGGTCGTATCGGGGGCGTGATCCGAAAGACCGCGCCGAACTGGGTTGAAGTTGAGATCACTCAAGCACGTCCCGGCGGCGAGAAACTCGGCAGTGACAAGGGCATCAACCTGCCCGACAGTCAACTTGATTTGCCCGCCCTCAGCACCAAAGACATCGACGACTTGACCACCGTGGCCACGCTGGCGGACATGGTTGGCCTCTCGTTTGTGCAAAAGCCTGCGGATGTGACCGAGTTGCGGGAGCACCTGCGTCGCCTGGGTCGCGAAGACATGGGCATTGTGCTCAAGATTGAAACACTGCAGGGTTTTGAAAGCCTGCCTGACCTGATGCTGTCGGCAATGGCAGCCAACGCGGCTGGCGTCATGATTGCCCGTGGCGATCTGGCGGTGGAGTGTGGTTATGAGCGCCTGGCCGAGGTCCAGGAGGAAATCCTCTGGTGTGCCGAGGCTGCACACATGCCGGTGATCTGGGCCACGCAGGTGCTGGAGTCCCTGGCCAAGACCGGCCTGCCCTCGCGTGCGGAGATTTCCGATGCCGGTCTGGGGGTGCGTGCCGAATGTGTGATGCTCAACAAGGGGCCATTCATCACCGACGCGATTCGTACCCTGGATGACATCCTGCAACGCATGGGCGGACATCAAACCAAAAAGCGCCCACTGCTGCGCGCCTTGCGGGCCTGGGGCGGTTTTGGCTCCAATGCTATGCTGCCCCCTTGATTCGAAATTGATCTCACCATGCATAACATCACGCGCCTGGCCGCGGTGGACCTGGGGTCCAACAGCTTCCGCCTGGAAATTGGCCGCATCGAGGGTGGCCAGTTTTACCGTACCGAATACCTCAAGGAGACCGTTCGACAGGGCGGCGGGCTCGACGAGATGCGCAACTTGACCCCTGAGGCGATGCAGCGCGGCTGGGATTGCCTGGCGCGCTTTGGCGAGCGCCTGGCGGGGTTTTCTGCTGATGAGGTTCGGGCGGTGGCAACCCAGACCCTGCGCGAAGCACGCAATCGCGATGATTTTTTACGGCCGGGCGGCCACTTGCTGGGTTTTCCTATTGACGTGATTTCCGGGCGTGAGGAAGCGCGTCTGATCTACCAGGGTGTGGCGCAGGCACTGGGACGAAAAGAAGAGCGTCGCTTGGTCATCGATATTGGCGGGCGTTCCACCGAGCTGATTCTTGGTAGCGGCCTGGAACCAATCGAGATGGAATCGTACCGGGTGGGCAGTATCGCCTGGTCGATGCGCTATTTTCCAAACGGGCAGTTCAGCAAGAGAAACTTCCAGACCGCCGAAGTTGCCGCCAAAGCGGTGCTTGACGAGGCACTCACCCTCTATGCCCCGAGTCAGTGGGAAGTTGCTTATGGGTCTGCCGGTACCGTCAATGCGGTGGGTGAGGTGCTGGCAGCGGCAGGCTGGCCCGCCGGATCGATTACCCCGGACGGCCTGGACTGGCTGCTTGAGCGGCTGATTGCCGCACAAAACGCTGATCGGGTGCGCCTGCTCGGCATGAAAGACGATCGCAAAGCCATCATTGGTGGCGGTTTGAGCATTTTGCGCGCGCTGTTCGATTTACTGGGCATCCAGAAGCTGGAGCAAACCACCGGGGGTTTGCGGCACGGCCTGTTGATGGATATTCTTGGACAACGCCAGACGCACACCGATTTGCGAGCACATTCGGTTGAACGCCTGGCTGCAAAGTTTGGCGCCGATCCGGTCCATGGCACACGCGTGGGGCAAGTCGCCACCCATTTGCTCGACCAACTGTGCGCAGGTCAACCGGCTGCAGACCAACAGGCCATGACACGGCTGCGTGACAAGCTATTGTGGGCCGGACAACTGCACGAGATCGGCAGTCATATTTCCCACAGTGACTATCACAAGCACGGCGCCTATATTCTGGACAACACCGATGCAATGGGGTTTGCATTGACCGAGTTGCACCGCTTGAGTCTGCTGGTTTTGGGCCAGCGGGGAAAATTGCGCAAGCTCGAAGTGGATCTTGAAGACCCGCTTTTGATGCAACTGCTGCTGGCATTGCGACTGGCGGTTGTTCTGTGCCACGCCCGGCGCGACCCGGATCTGTCGGGTCTTTCCATCAGCCGCGACCGGCGAAATGCTGCCATTTTTATCATCAACGTGCGCGGTGACTGGGCCAGCCGATACCCGCAGTCTGCGCATTTGCTCCACGAGGAAGTGATTGCCTGGCAAAAGACTCCCTGGTCGTTGCGGCTGTTGGAAGTCTGAAGTGAGCCAACGCCCAGCTCAGCGTTTGGGCTCTTCGCTGTGTGGCAGAGGGTACGCATCCGCCACGTAGGCAGGTCCCTTCATGAGCCAGACGATCAAGCAGCCAATGCCGACGGTTAGCACGGCCGTCCAGACAAAAACCACCAGACCGATCATCACAAAGTCAAAAGTCTGCACCTGGCGCTCAATTTCGGCAAGACTGCCATCCGTCCACCAGCGTCGAGCCGCCCAAGCTGCCAGCGCCGGCAAAAGTGTCCCTGCCAGCAAAGTGTTGGGCATCATGCGCAACAGGCGCAACTCAAAACCGTAGGGTGTACGCCGATAACCGGGGAGCTTGGTGAGCCAGTTCATCAACCCATTGTAGGAAGCACACCCAAGGTGCTGGGCAACCCAGGCCTTTGCCTGCGCTCAATCGAGCCATTTCTGCATGAAATTGGCGTGGCCCATGGCCGGATCAAGCTGGTAATTGGCGAAACCGATGCGCTGATAGAGTGCAACCGCCGACCGATTGCCCGACAACACCTCCAGCGTCAACTTGCAAGCACCCCGTTGGCGCGCAATGTGTTCAACTGTCGCCAGCATCTGCGCGCCAATACCAAGACCGCGGTGTGACCCGGCGACCACCACGTCGTGCACATTGACCAGCGGTTTGCAGGCAAAGGTGGAGAAACCTTCCACACAGTTCACCAGTCCCACCGGCAGCATCTGCGCACGCCGGTCAAAGGCCAGCACGCTGAACAAGGTGGGTCGTTGGCGCAGGGCATCCGCCAGGTTTGTCTTGGCGTACGCAGACAAGCCCTCGCCACCACCGGCTGGGTCGCGTGCATAGGCGTCGAGCAAATCCAGCACGGCATCCATATGCGCCGGATCCGAATAGTCTGCCTGGGCAATCAGCAGGTCAGCAGGGGCCATTGACATGCTGATCAGGCCTTCGGCTGCATCAGCGTCTGCGCGATGCGCTGGGCACAGTGGCGTGCCAGCTCCGCACTGCGCGCCTCAACCATCACCCGTAGCAATGGTTCAGTGCCACTGGCGCGAATCAGCACCCGCCCGTTGTCACCCAGTTCAGCCTCGACTGCTCGCTGCGCTGCGGCCATCTCGGTGTTGGCCCGCCAATCCTGGCCCGGTTGCAGCCGCACATTGAGCAGGGTTTGCGGAAACAACTGCACATCAGACAGCAGTTCAGCGAGCTGTTTGCCGCTGCGCACCATGGTTTGCAGCACCTGCAAGGTCGAGATCAGGCCGTCACCGGTGGTGTGTTTATCCAGTGCCAGCAGATGCCCCGAGCCTTCGCCGCCAAGCAGCCAGCCACGTTTTTCCAGTTCTTCGAGTACATAGCGGTCGCCCACCTTGGCGCGCACAAATGCCACACCGCGCGCTCTGAGCGCCACCTCCACGGCCATGTTGGTCATCAGTGTTCCGACCGCTCCTGGCACGGCCTCACCCCGACGCAATCGGTCATCGACCATCAGGTAAAGCAGTTCATCGCCATTGAACAAACGACCCTGAGCATCAACCAGCTGCAGCCGGTCTGCGTCACCGTCCAGCGCGACACCCAGATCGGCACGATGTGTCTTGATGGCCTCAACCAGGGCTTGTGGGTGGGTGGCACCAAAGCCCTGATTGATGTTCAGGCCGTCCGGCGCGCACCCGATCGCGATCACCTCGGCACCCAGCTCGTGGAACACCTTGGGGGCAATGTGGTAAGCGGCACCGTGCGCTGCATCCACCACAATGCGCAGACCCCGCAAGGTCAGGTTGTTGGCAAACGTACTTTTGCAGAACTCAATGTAGCGGCCTGCTGCATCGTCCAGTCGTCTGGCCTTGCCCAAGTTGGCTGAATCCGCCCACACCGGATCCTGGGCCAGCGCCGCTTCGACCTCGACCTCCCACTCATCAGGCAACTTGGTTCCTTGCGCACTGAAAAACTTGATCCCGTTGTCATCAAACGGGTTATGGCTCGCACTGATGACCACCCCCAGCGAGGCACGTTGCGCCCGCGTCAGATACGCAACACCGGGGGTTGGCAAGGGACCCAACAACACCACATCGACACCAGCCGAATTGAAACCACTCTCCAGTGCGCTCTCGAGCATATAGCCCGAAATACGCGTGTCCTTGCCGATCAGCACCGTGGGGCGTGACTCGGTTCGTTTGAGTACTTGCCCCACGGCGTGGGCCAGATGCAATACAAAATCGGGCGTGATCGGCCTTTTACCCACGGTGCCGCGGATGCCATCGGTTCCAAAATACTGTCTGCTCATGTTGTGTTCCATCCCTTGTTCAATCTGTGCCTCGTGCAGCGCAATTATCGGGCCGCCTCCAGCACCCGAAGCATCTGAACGGTTTCTTTCACATCGTGTACCCGCACTACCGAGGCTCCGCGCTGCACTGCCAGCAAGGCTGCCGCAAGACTTGGCACCAAGCGTTGATGGACATCAAGACCCGTAGCCGCAGCGCCGCTCACGGTCATACCCGCCAAGGATGACTTGCGCGACCACCCGAGCAACAGCGGGTAGCCGGCAGCCAGCAGTTCACGTTGCCGCGACAACAAGGCGAAGTTCTGCGCCACGGTCTTTCCAAAACCAATGCCGGGGTCCAACAAAATTCGGGTCTTATCGATCCCTAGCCCAATAACTGTATTTGCTGAACGCTCTAGAAAACAGAGTACTTGTGGCACCACATCCCCGTGCATCGGTGAGACCTGCATGGTTTGTGGCTCCAGATGCATATGCATCAGACAGACGCCACAGTTGGGATGACCCGCAATGGCCTGTGCTGCGCTCGGCGCCGCAGAATCAGGAGACCAACGCAAAGCCCAAACATCGTTGATGATGTCAGCACCCAGATCGAGCACCGCCTGCATGACCTGCGGTTTGTAGGTATCAACCGACACCGGTACTCCCAGACGCACTGCCTCACGCACCACCGGCAGCACCCGTGCCAGTTCGTCCTCCAGCGCAAGCGGTGTGGCACCAGGACGGGTCGACTCACCGCCGATGTCCAGTAAATCGGCACCCTCCAGAACCAGCTGCTCACAATGCCGCAGCGACGCAGCAGCAGAGTAGTGCGCACCACCGTCGGAAAATGAGTCGGGCGTGACATTCACAATCCCCATCACTTTCGGGGTGCTCAGGTCAACGCGAAATCGGGTGGTTTGCCAGTACATACGAAAAACGGGGCCGCAGCCCCGCTTCAATGTGGTTAAAACGGTCAGGCGGCGTGTGGCGCCGTGTCAGTCTTCACCGCTGGGGTGCCGCCGCCAGTGCCACCCTCAGAGCCAGTGGGCGGCAGACGAGGACTCCAGTCTTTCGGCGGTCTTGGTTCTTTGCCGGCCATGATGTCGTCGAGCTGGTCGCTGTCGATGGTTTCCCATTCCAGCAATGCCTTCGCCATGGCGTGCATGTTGTCGCTATGCTCTTCGATCAGGCGACGCGCCAGGGCGTACTGCTCGTCGATGATGCGGCGCACTTCGGCATCGACCTTTTGCATGGTGTCTTCACTCATGTTGGTGGTTTTGGTCACAGATCGACCCAAAAATACTTCACCTTCGTTTTCAGCATAAACCATCGGCCCCAGGGCGGCGGTCATGCCATAGCGCATCACCATGTCACGGGCGATGTGCGTGGCACGTTCAAAATCATTGCTGGCACCGGTGGTCATCTGGTTCATGAACACTTCTTCGGCGATGCGCCCGCCAAACAGCATGCTGATCTGGTTCAGCATGTAGTCCTTGTCGTAGCTGTAGCGGTCTTGCGCGGGCAGACTCATGGTCACACCCAGCGCACGCCCGCGCGGGATGATCGTGACCTTGTGCACCGGGTCACACTTGGGCAGCAGTTTGCCAATCAGGGCGTGACCGGATTCGTGGTAAGCGGTGTTGCGGCGCTCCTCTTCGGGCATGACCATGCTCTTGCGCTCGGGTCCCATCAGGATTTTGTCCTTGGCCTTCTCGAAGTCCTGCATTTCCACCGTGCGGGCATTGCGCCGTGCCGCCATCAACGCGGCTTCGTTGCACAGGTTGGCCAGATCAGCACCACTCATGCCGGGCGTGCCACGGGCAATCACCCCGGCATTGACATCCTGGTTCAGGGGAATTTTGCGCATGTGCACATTCAGAATCTGCTCACGACCACGAATGTCGGGGAGTGTCACGTACACCTGGCGGTCAAAACGACCGGGGCGCAGCAGGGCTGCATCCAGAATGTCAGGACGGTTGGTGGCCGCCACCACAATCACCCCCAGATTGGTCTCGAAGCCGTCCATCTCGACCAGCATCTGGTTGAGGGTCTGTTCACGTTCGTCATTGCCCCCCCCAAGGCCTGCGCCCCGCTGGCGACCGACCGCGTCGATTTCGTCGATAAAAATGATGCAGGGCGCATTTTTCTTGGCGTTCTCGAACATATCGCGCACACGGCTGGCACCGACGCCCACAAACATTTCGACAAAGTCCGATCCAGAGATGGAAAAGAATGGCACTTTGGCTTCGCCGGCAATGCTCTTGGCCAGCAAGGTCTTGCCGGTACCGGGGGGGCCAACCAACAGCAAACCGCGCGGAATGCGACCGCCGAGTTTCTGGAATTTGGCCGGATCTTTCAAGAAGTCAACCACCTCCTTGACCTCTTCCTTGGCCTCGTCGCACCCTGCCACGTCGGCGAAGGTCACGGTGTTGGTGTTCTCGTCGAGCAGACGCGCCTTGCTCTTGCCAAAACTGAAGGCCCCGCCCTTGCCACCGCCCTGCATCTGGCGCATGAAATAAATCCACACCCCGATCAGCAGCAGCATCGGGCCCCAGCTCACCAGCAGCGTCATCAGCAACGAGCCTTCTTCGCGCGGGCGCACATCAAACTTCACATCATTGGCGATCAGGTCACCCACCAACCCCCGATCCAGGTAGGTCGCAGTGGTGCGCACTTTACGATCATCGGTGGTCACAGCGATGATTTCGGTGCCGCTTTGGCCTTCCTGAATGACGGCGCTTTTGATCCGGTTGTTGCGTACTTCATCCAGAAAATCAGAGTAGCCCAGATAACCGGCGCCCACGCTGGGACGGGTGTCAAACTGCTTGAAAACAGTGAACAATACCATCGCAATAACCAGCCAGACAGCAATTTTGGAAAACCACGGATTGTTCAAGCGAAACTCCAATAGGGACTCATGACAGATTCACACCGAATCTAGGCCGGGATTTTAGGCGGTTCACTCAAACACGCACCGTGGTTTTGACGTATCAGCCACAGCCTTTGCATGGAAATGCACATTATCTGAGCGTCTTGCCCACAAAAAAAGTCTCAGCCGACTTGTCGCGCGAGGCTTTGGGCTTGATGCGCTTGACGCTGGCAAACACGTCATTGAAGCGTTTGAACAACGGTTCGTAACTCGCGCCATGAAAGACCTTGGCCACCAGCGCACCCTGCGGCTTCAAATGGTCCTGAGCAAACGCCAACGCCAGTTCCACCAATAACTCAATGCGCGCAGCGTCGCTCGACGCGATACCCGAGAGATTGGGCGCCATGTCCGACAGCACCACATCGGCCCGTTGCCCCTGCATCTGGTTGGCCAGTTGCGCCAGCACTGCATCGTCGTGGATGTCGCCTTGAATGAACAGTACGTCTTCGATTGGCTCCATGGGCAAGATGTCCAGCGCGATGATCCGACCATTCAATGCGCCAGCTGCGGCACCACCGCCGGTTGCCGTTCTGGGTGAGAGTTTGCGCCGTGCGTACTGACTCCAGGCTCCAGGGGCAGAACCCAGGTCCACCACCAGATGGCCAGGTTCGATCAGGCGCAGAGTTTCGTCAATCTCCTTGAGCTTGTAGGCGGCCCGAGCACGATAGCCGTCCTTTTGCGCCAGTTTGACGTAGGTGTCGTTGACATGGTCGTTCAGCCATGCCCGATTCACCTTGCTGCTTTTCACTGCTGATTTCATGGAATTCCAAAGAGTTTGGCGTCACCGATAATACGGCCATGCCCCAAATTCAACTTACCCCTGCGCAGCGCAAAGTGCACCGCGCCGATGCCCATCACCTGGACCCGGTTGTCATGATCGGCGGCGACGGCCTGACCGACGCGGTCAAGAAAGAAACCGATGCTGCCCTCAAGGCGCATGGCCTGATCAAGGTACGCGTGTTTTCAGACGAGCGCGCAGCCCGCGACGCGATGCTGGCCACCCTGGCCGATGAGCTTAACGCGGCACCGATCCAGCATATCGGCAAATTGCTGGTGCTGTGGCGTCCCATGCCCGAGCGCGAGAAAGTGCTGGACGAAGACCGCATGCCGGGTCCGCGCGACGTCAAAGTGCTCAAATTCAGCAAGCGCGGTGGCCAGCGCCCCGAGGTGAAAACCCTGCGCGTGCTGGGCAACCAGCGGCTGACCACTGGTGGCCAGATCAAGCGCGCGAAAAAGAAGCCCGTCAGCATCAAGAAACGCAATCAGGATTGAGCCACTGCGCCGTTTTGCCGCTGCAAACGCGCAAATACCACACCGGCGCAAACCCACTGCAGCACATATAAACCGGTGCCCACGCTGTGCCACAGGCGCAGGTTGTCGCGGGCGATGATGCGCGGTGCCACCGCAAACTCTGACAGCAACGCAAGCAGCATCCCGAGGATAATAAAAACAGTAGCGCTATGTGTACGTCCTGATTGGGCTAGAGGTTGATTTTCCCTGTCATTCAGCAGCAGCAAGAGGCCGCACACCACCGCCACCCAGGTTTGCGCTGCAAACAGCTTGGCCGCCATGTTCCCGGCCAATGCGGGTGACGGCAGGTGCGCAAACAGCATGGGCACCACATAGAAACCAACCGTGCTCAGACTGCCCCACCACAGCGCAGCAATCCAGACCGAGCCGCGAGCCAGCACCTGCCTCAACTTGGGACTACCGGCTTAGATGTAGCTGACGCTGACGACCTCGTAGCGACGCAAACCGCCGGGTGCCTGAAATTCAGCCACATCGCCCTCTTCCTTGCTGATGAGTGCCCGGGCAATCGGGCTGTTGATGTTGAGCCGACCCAGTTTGATATCGGCCTCGTCTTCGCCGACGATCTGATAGGTGACCTTGTCACCGCTGTTCTCATCCTCCAGCTCAACGGTGGCACCAAACACCACGCGCCCGCCCGCATCAAGCGCTGCAGGGTCAATGATCTGGGCCGCCGACAGCTTGCCTTCAAGCTCCTGAATGCGGCCTTCGACAAAGGCCTGTTTGTCTTTGGCAGCGTCGTACTCGGCGTTTTCACTCAGGTCGCCTTGCGCGCGGGCTTCCGAAATGGCGTTGATGACGGTGGGACGCTCGATCGTCTTGAGCCGATGCAATTCGGCTTTGAGCGCCTCTGCGCCGCGCTTGGTGATGGGAAGGGTCGCCACTGTCAACTCCGTGAAAAATCAAATGCTACAAAATGAAACCGCCGAACGTTACCGTGCGGCGGTGAACGCGGATTATGCCGCGAAAGCCTCGACTTCAACCAGATTCGCTGCTCAGAATCTCATGACGCCCCATGCGTTCAGAGCATCAACTGCGCGTGCATCTCCTGCACCGAAATCACGTCTAGATCATCCATGTAGCGCATGCCCTCCACGGCGGCTTCAGCTCCGGCGATGGTGGTAAAGGTGGTGACTCGCGAAAGCAGCGCGGTGGTGCGGATCTGCCGTGAGTCAGCAATGGCGTTGCGCCGCTCTTCCACGGTATTGATGACCAGGATGATCTCGTCGTTTTTCATCATGTCCACAATGTGCGGTCGGCCTTCGGCCACCTTGTAGACCGAGCCACAGGGCACACCGGCGGCGTTGATCGTTGCGGCCGTGCCCTTGGTGGCAATCACCACAAAACCCATGGCCACCAGCGATCTGGCCACCTCAATGGCACGCGGCTTGTCGCTGCCTTTGACCGAGATAAACACCTTGCCGCTGGATGTGCCGTCTGGCAGGTGCGCCCGTGGCAGCTTGGTCTGCGCGCCCATTTGCGACTTGACAAAGGCCTCGCCAAAGGATTTGCCCACGCCCATCACCTCGCCGGTCGATTTCATCTCCGGGCCGAGAATGGTGTCGACACCGGGGAACTTGACAAACGGAAACACAGCTTCCTTCACACTGAAATAAGGCGGAGTCACCTCGCGGGTGATGCCTTGTGAAGCCAGCGTCTGCCCGACCATGCAGCGTGCGGCCACCTTGGCCAGTTGAATGCCGGTGGCTTTGGACACAAACGGCACCGTTCTCGACGCCCGCGGATTGACCTCCAGCACATAAATCACGTCTTTGTCATCAATGTGCTGAATGGCGAACTGCACATTCATCAAGCCCACCACATTGAGTGCCTGAGCCATGGCGCGGGTCTGGCGCTTGATCTCAAGAATGGTCTCGGCAGCCAGGCTGTAGGGCGGCAACGAACACGCCGAGTCGCCGCTGTGCACACCGGCTTGTTCGATGTGTTCCATCACACCGCCAATAAAGGTCTGGCCTTCAGTGTCGCGCACGCAGTCCACGTCACATTCAATCGCATCGTTCAAGAAACGATCCAGCAGCACCGGGGAATCATGGCTAACCTTGACCGCCTCGCGCATGTAGCGCTCAAGGTCGCGCTGCTCGTGCACGATTTCCATGGCACGGCCGCCCAGCACGTAGCTCGGGCGCACCACCAGCGGGTAACCCAGCGCGGCAGCCTTTTCCAGCGCCTCAGGTTCGGTGCGGGCGGTGGCGTTGGGCGGCTGCAGCAGTTGCAACTCATGCAACAGTTTCTGGAAACGCTCACGGTCTTCGGCCGCGTCGATCATGTCTGGGCTGGTACCGATGATGGGCACGCCATTGGCTTCCAGGCCGAGCGCCAGCTTCAGGGGCGTTTGGCCGCCATATTGCACGATGACGCCGGTGGGTTTTTCTTTCTCGACGATTTCCAGCACGTCTTCTAGCGTCAACGGCTCGAAATACAGGCGGTCTGAGGTGTCGTAGTCGGTCGAGACCGTTTCGGGATTGCAGTTGACCATGATGGTCTCATAGCCGTCTTCGCGCATGGCGAGCGCCGCGTGCACACAGCAGTAATCAAACTCGATGCCCTGGCCGATCCGGTTGGGGCCACCGCCCAGCACCATGATCTTTTGTCGATTGGTTGGCTGCGCTTCACACTCGGAGCCTTGCGCCTCGTAGGTGGAGTACATATAGGCGGTGTTGGTGGCAAATTCCGCGGCGCAGGTGTCAACCCGCTTGTACACCGGACGCACACCCAGCGCGTGGCGCCGCGCACGCACGGCGGTGTCGGTGGCTTTGAACTGCTTGGCCAGCCGCCGGTCAGAAAAACCCTTTTGCTTCAAGGCACGCAGCGTGGCGGCGTCGATGCTGTCGAGTGCGGTGCCAATCGGTGGCTGTGGCAGGCGCTCAATCTCGAGTTCGATCTTGACGATCTGCTCAATTTGCACCAGAAACCATTTATCGATCTTGGTGATGTCATGCACTTCATCCAAACTCCAGCCAGCCGCAAAGGCATCGCCGACGTACCAGATGCGGTCCGGGCCGGGCTCGCCCAGCTCTTTCTCAAGCAGTTCGCGGTCCTGGGTCTTCTCGTTCATGCCATCCACACCCACTTCGAGGCCGCGCAGGGCTTTCTGGAAAGACTCCTGGAAGGTGCGGCCCATCGCCATCACCTCGCCCACACTCTTCATCTGGGTGGTCAGGCGGCTGTCGGCAGCGGGAAACTTCTCAAACGCAAAACGCGGAATCTTGGTGACCACGTAGTCGATGCTGGGCTCAAACGATGCAGGCGTGGCACCGCCGGTGATTTCGTTCTTGAGTTCGTCCAGCGTGTAGCCCACCGCCAGCTTGGCCGCCACCTTGGCAATCGGGAACCCCGTGGCTTTGGACGCCAGCGCGCTGGAACGGCTAACGCGCGGGTTCATCTCGATCACCACCATGCGGCCATCCGCCGGGTTGATGGAAAACTGCACGTTGGAGCCACCCGTGTCGACACCAATCTCGCGCAGCACCGCCAGGCTGGCGTTACGCAAAATCTGGTACTCCTTGTCGGTCAGCGTCTGCGCGGGCGCGACGGTGATCGAGTCGCCGGTGTGCACGCCCATGGGGTCCAGGTTTTCAATCGAGCATACGATGATGCAGTTATCCGCCTTGTCGCGCACCACCTCCATCTCGTACTCTTTCCAGCCGAGCAGCGATTCTTCAATGAGCAGCTCGTTGGTGGGCGAGGCTTCCAGACCCCGTTTGCAGATGGTCTCAAACTCCTCGGGGTTGTAGGCAATGCCGCCACCGGTGCCGCCGAGCGTGAAGCTGGGCCGGATCACCGTGGGGAACCCCACCTTTTTCTGCACACCCCAGGCTTCATCCATGCTGTGGGCAATGCCGGATCTGGCCGAGCCCAGCCCAATCTTGGTCATCGCGTCCTTGAACTTGAGGCGGTCTTCGGCTTTGTCGATGGCCTCGGGCGTGGCGCCAATCAGTTCCACCGGTTTGCCCGTGGCCGCACCGGTGTATTTGTCCAGCACACCGTTGTGCCACAAATCCAGCGCACAGTTCAGCGCGGTCTGGCCGCCCATGGTGGGCAAAATCGCATCCGGGCGCTCTTTGGCAATGATCTTCTCGACCGTTTTCCAGGTGATTGGCTCGATGTAAGTCACATCGGCCGTGGCCGGGTCGGTCATGATGGTGGCCGGGTTGCTGTTGATCAGGATGACCTTGTAACCCTCTTCGCGCAGCGCCTTGCAGGCTTGCACGCCAGAATAGTCAAACTCGCAGGCTTGGCCGATGATGATGGGGCCCGCGCCAATGATCAGAATGCTTTGAATGTCGGTACGTTTTGCCATAATTTTGTATTAAAACTGCCTCTAGCCCAATCTTTATAAGCGCAAGCAGCTCCTTTATTTATAACTAATCAACTGAGGCTGGCCGTGGCCAGTTTGCTGCCAAACCACACAAACAGGCCACCCACCAGGCTCGACAGGCCACCCGACAGTCGTTTGCGCTGGCTGAAGGTTTGTGCCAATCGGGCGCCTGCAAAAATCAGCACCGTGAGGTAGGCCGCGCTGAAGCCCATCAAAATGACGCTCAAAATCAGAAACGGCACCTCGGGCTGGGCGTAGGCCGGATCAATAAACTGCACAAAAAACGACAGCAAAAACAAAATCGCCTTGGGGTTGAGCAGGCTGATGACCAGCGCGCGACGAAACGGCCGCTGTAGATGGGCTGCTGTGGCCACCGGGGAAGCGGCCTCAGCGCTGACCACTACCGGTGCATCAGCCGGGCGGCGCAGCCCCTTGAGCGCGCCCGACAGCAAATTCAGCCCGATCCAGAACAGATAGGCCGCACCAACATACTTCACCACCATGAACAGCGCCGGATGCGTGCGCAACAGGCTGGCCGCGCCCAGGGCAGTACATAGCAGCAACACCGTGTCGCCGACAAAAACGCCATAAGCCCCCTGAAACCCGGCACGCACGCCGCGTGCAGTGGCCACACTCAGCACGTACAACGAATTGGGACCGGGCAGCAGGATGATGCCAAAGGCACCCACCACGTAGGTCCACAGGTCAGTCACGCCATAAAAGCTCACGCACGCGCCTCCATCGAAGCAATGAAGCGGTCAAACAGGTAGCCAATATCGTGCGGGCCGGGTGACGCCTCGGGGTGGCCTTGAAAACAGAATGCCGGTTGGTCGGTGCGCTCCAGACCCTGCAAGGTGCCATCAAACAGGCTGACATGGGTGGGGCGCAGATTGGCGGGCAAGGTTTTTTCGTCCACCGCAAAACCATGGTTCTGGCTGGTGATGGACACACGGCCGCTGTCCAGGTCTTTGACCGGATGGTTGGCGCCATGGTGGCCAAACTTCATCTTGAAGGTTTTGGCACCACTGGCCAACGCCATGATCTGATGCCCCAGGCAGATGCCAAAGGTGGGGATGCCGGCGTCGATCAACTCCGCGGCAGCGGCAATGGCGTAGTCACACGGCTCTGGGTCACCCGGGCCGTTGCTCAAAAAGATGCCATCGGGCTGGAGTTGCTTTGCCGCTGGCGCGGAAGTTTGCGCCGGAACTACGGTGACGCGGCAGCCACGCTGCGCCAACATGCGCAAGATATTTTTCTTCACGCCAAAGTCGTACGCCACGACATGAAACCGTGCATTGGCTTGCTCACCATAGCCGGGCTGACCATTCAATGCCGGGTTGAACAAGGCCCACTCGGTCTCGGTCCAGGTGTATCGCTCGGGGCTGGACACCACCTTGGCCAGATCCGTACCTGCCATTGCTGGGGCAGTCTTGGCCAGCGCCTGGGCTTTGGCAATGGCTTGGGACGTCACTGCCGCACCGGCTGCCAGCGCCAGAATGCAGCCGTTTTGTGCGCCACCGCTGCGCAACTGGCGCGTCAATTGGCGTGTGTCGATATTGGCAATGGCCACCGTGCCTTCGGTCACCAGGTAGTCACTCAGGCTCTGGGTTGAGCGGAAATTGGAGGCCAGCAGCGGCAGATCCTTGATGATCAAGCCGGCGGCGTGAACCTTGTCAGCCTCCACGTCCTGTGCATTGGTGCCGGTATTGCCAATGTGCGGGTAAGTCAGCGTGACGATCTGCTGGCAATAACTGGGGTCGGTGAGGATTTCCTGGTAACCGGTCATGGAGGTGTTGAACACCACTTCACCGACCGTGGAGCCTGCTGCCCCGATGGAATTGCCGATATAGACCGTGCCGTCTGCGAGCGCCAGGATGGCGGGTGGGGTGTTTCCCTGAAGGGACAAAAGCACTGGGATCTCCGAATAGGTTACGGGTACGCCCATGCCTGCTCAAGAGTTGCCTCTTGGGGGAACGATAAGGGGATGGGGCTTGGGCTGCGAAAGAGCGTACGCGGACTGCAAAACAGGCGGTGAGTATAGCCGAGGGGTGGTGCCGCATCGCGCTACACCGCCACTAGCATCAGGGTTTACCCGCAAGCCCCAACAGTCCTGCACTGGCGCTGGCGTGCAGGCAAATCGCCGCCGCACTGGCCACATTCAATGATTCTTCGCCACCCGGCTGGGCGATGCGCACCCACTGACTGGCCAGCGTCTGCAAGGCGTCACTTACACCCTGCCCTTCATGTCCAAGCGCCCATGAACATTGCGCTGGAAGCTCTCTTGCTTGAAGCAAATCGTGCAAAAAACGTCCTTGATGCGAGCTGGTGACCAGCAGTGGCAGTTGCATTGACCCCAGCAGCGCCAGATCTGTGCCTTCGATCAACTGCAGACCCCAATGCGCCCCCATACCGGCGCGCAGCACCTTGGGGCTCCACAAGGCTGCCGTCCCCTTGAGCGCAATGATCTGCCTGAAACCAAAGGCCGAGGCACTGCGCAGGATGGCGCCAACATTGCCGGCGTCCTGCACCCGGTCCAGAATGACACTGGCAGCGTGCGGCTGCAGCGGCGGTGTGGCGGGCAGATCAAACACAAAACCCATACGGGAGGGTGACTCCAGCGCACTCAGCCCGGCGTACTCGCTGTCAGAAATCACCACATTTTTTGTAGCAGCTTTCTGATACTGGCTTTGCGCTAGTGGCCAGAATGACTCTGAAAATACGCCAAATTGAGGCGTCACCCCACGCGCCAGTGCCGCGCGCAGCAAGTGGTCGCCCTCGGCCCAGAAACGGCCCTGCTTGCGGTAATCGGTGTTGCCGGTGGCCAGACGGCGCAGTTCTTTGAGCCAGGCGTTGTCGCGCGAGCTGATGTGGGTCGGCGCGTTCATGCTGTCGCCATGGCTGTGGCCGACGCCAGCGCTTCGCTCACTGGCCGAAAGCTCCTGCGGTGTTGCGGGCAAGCACCCTGCTCCTTCAGTGCCGCCAGATGCTGTGCCGTCCCATAGCCCTTGTGCCGGGCAAAACCATAGGCAGGGTATTGCTGGTCAAGCTCCAGGCACAGGCGGTCGCGTGTGACTTTGGCCAGGATGGATGCGGCCGAGATCGCCGCCACCAGGGCATCACCCTTGACCACCGCCTCGCCGCGCATCGGCAAGCTCGGCAGTCGATTGCCATCGACCAGCACCAGTTTGGGTGCCAGGCGAAGACCCTCCACAGCGCGGCGCATGGCCATCAGCGTGGCTTGCAGGATATTGAGCTTGTCAATTTCATCCACACTGGCTTGCGCCACGGAAAAACACAGGGCACGGGCGCGGATCTCGTCAAACAGGCGCTCGCGCTTTTTCTCCGTCAGCATTTTTGAGTCAGCCAGCCCGGCAATGGGTTTCAAATCGTCCAGAATCACCGCTGCTGCCACCACCGGCCCAGCCAGCGGACCGCGTCCAGCCTCGTCCACACCGGCGATCAGACCGTTCGTGCCCCAGGTCAGCGCCAGCTGTCGCATATTGGGTTGACGCAGGGCGCGGGGTTTCTTGCGTTTAAGGCTGGATGACTTGGGCGATGGCATGAGCGGCAAGTTGCGGAGTGTTGCGTTGCAATTGATGGTGCAGCGCGGTAAAACGTTGTTCAAGTTGCGTTATTTTCGCAGCAGGCGCGATCAGCCAGGCCAGCACCTCATGTGCCAGCGCCCGCGGTGTAGCCGCGTCCTGCAGCAGTTCCGGCACGACAAATTCGCCACTCAGAATATTGGGCAGCCCCACCCAGGGCTGCAGCCGTTTACGGCGCATGATCTGCCACGACAGGCTGCCCATGCGGTAGGCGATCACCATAGGCCGTTTGAACAAGGCGGCTTCCAGCGTGGCGGTGCCACTGGCAATCAGCGTGACATCACACGCCGCCAGCACCGCGTGTGACTGACCCACCACCACCCGCACCCGGTCTTGCAGTCCACAGGCTGCTGCCGCGGCCACGATGCGATCACGCAACAAGGGCACCGCAGGAACTATGCATTGAATAGCTGGAAGTGCTTGTCGGATCAGCGCTGCAGCCTGAAAAAACGTGTTCGCGAGATGGCGCACCTCGGACTCGCGGCTGCCCGGCAAAATCGCCAGCACCGGCGCGTCGGCGCTTAGCCCGAGCTGCGTGCGCGCCAAAACACGGTCGGACACCATGGGGATCACGTTGGCCAGTGGATGGCCGACATAGGTGGCGGCAATGCCATGCTGCGCCAGCAGCGCCGGCTCAAAAGGGAAGATGCACAGCACATGATCGACGCTGCGCTTGATTTTCTCCAGCCGCTCCGCGCGCCAGGCCCAGACCGAGGGGCAGACAAAGTGCACGGTCTTGATGCCCTGCTGGCGCAGCGCGGCTTCAAGGTCAAGGTTGAAATCGGGTGCATCGACACCAATAAAAATGCCAGGCGGGTTAGCCAGCAGGCGCTGTTTGAGCTGATTGCGAATGCCCAGGATCTCCCGGTAGCGGCGCAGCACCTCCCAGCCGAAGCCGTGCACGGCCAGTTTGTCGTGCGGCCACCAGGCCTCGAAGCCGCGCCGGGCCATCTGCGGTCCGCCGATGCCAAAGCTATGCAGATCAGGCCAGCGCTGGCGCATGCCGTCGAGCAGCAAGCCCGCCAGCAGGTCGCCCGAGGTTTCACCGGCAACCAGGGCGGTGTTCAGCGCGGCAGACACAAGGCAGGCCGGAGAAACAGGCGCTAGCGCACGATCCCGCGCTGCGCCGAGACCTGATCCAAAAATGAGAGCATCATCTGCACGTCAGGCGTGCGCTGGGGCTCACTTTTATCAAGCTCTGCGATGCGCTCGCGGGCCGCCTGTAGGGTCAGGTCTTCGCGGTACAAGGCTTTGTGCATGGCCTTGACGCCGGCCAGACGCTCTGGCGAGAAGCCGCGCCGGCGCAAGCCCTCGTAGTTCATCGACCGCGCCGAGGCGGGTTGGCCCTGGCACATCACAAAGGGCGGAAGGTCAGCAAGCAGAACCGAACTGATGGCCGTCATGCAGTGTGCGCCAATACGCACGAACTGATGCACGCCGGTAAAGCCACCCAGAATGGCCCAGTCACCCACATGCACATGGCCGGCCAGCGTGGCATTGTTGGCAAAGATCGTGTGATTACCGACCTGGCAGTCGTGCGCCAGATGGACATAGGCCATGATCCAGTTGTCGTCACCGAGTCGCGTAACCCCGGCATCGCCTGGCGAGCCGATGTTGAAACTGCAGAACTCGCGGATGGTGTTGCGGTCTCCAATCACCAGTTCACACGGCTCACCGGCGTATTTTTTGTCTTGCGGAATGGCACCCAATGAGGTGAACTGAAAAATTCGGTTGTCGCAACCGATGGTCGTGTGGCCCTCGATCACCACATGCGGGCCGACCGTGGTGCCAGCGCCAATCTTGACGTGCGGGCCGATCAGGCTGTAGGGACCAACGCTGACATTGCTGTCAAGTTCGGCGCCCGGATCGACGATGGCGGTGGGGTGGATGGCACTCATGGCGTGGCCCATCAACTCACTTTGCGCATGGCGCAGGTGAGCTCTGCCTCGACCGCCAGGTCGCCATCGACCAGCGCACGCACCTTGAACTTGAAGATGCCCGCCTTCATGCGCAGCAACTCGGCCTCCAGGATCAACTGGTCACCCGGCTCCACCGGGCGCTTGAAGCGTGCGGCTTCGATGCCAGCAAAGTAATACACCATGTCGTCCGTGGGCTGGGCATCCAGCGCGTCAAACGACAGCAAGGCAGCCGCCTGCGCCAGCGCCTCGAGCATCAGGACGCCGGGCATGACCGGGCGATGCGGAAAATGGCCCTCAAAAAAAGGCTCGTTGATGGTGACGTTTTTCAGCGCCCGAATCGATTTGCCCTTGTCAATACTCAAGACCCGGTCCACCAGCAAAAACGGGTAACGGTGCGGCAGTTTTTTAAGTATTTTGTGGATATCCATGGTACTCATTCGGGAGGATGGGTGTGGTTCTGCGCTTTGAATTGGGACTCCAGCATGCGGATGCGCTCACGCAGACTGGCCAGTTGCTTGACCACGGCGGCGTTTTTTTCCCAGTTGGCGTTGTCGTCAATCGGGAACATGCCGGTGTAATGGCCGGGTTTGCGGATGGAGCGGGTCACCACACTGGCCGCCGAGATGCTGACTCCGTCGGCCAGACTCAGATGCCCCAGCACAATTGCCCCGCCACCCACCGTGCAATGCGCACCAATATCGGCGCTTCCTGCCACGCCGGCGCAGCCCGCCATGGCGCTGTGTGCCCCGACGCGCACGTTGTGGCCGATCTGAATCAGGTTGTCGAGCTTGACGCCGTCTTCAATCACTGTGTTGTCCAATGCGCCACGGTCGATGCAGGTATTGGCACCGATCTCAACATCGTTGCCAATGACCACCGCGCCAAGCTGCTCGATCTTTTCCCATTGACCCTGGTTGGGGGCAAAGCCGAAGCCATCGGCACCGATCACCACGCCGCTGTGCAGCAGGCAGCGCGCCCCGATGATGCAGTCCTCGCCGATCGTGACGCGCGACTTGAGCACAGTGTCGGCACCAATGCGCGCACCGCGTTCAATCACACACAAGGGGCCAATTCTGGCACTGGGCTCAATCCGGGCAGACGGATCGACCACCGCGCTCGGGTGCCGGGCCGGCCCCATGGGCATCGCTATCGAGCGCTTCCACAGCTGGGTCAGACGGGCGAAATACAGGTAGGGTTGGTCGGTGACAATACACGCGCCCCTGACCCGGGCCGATGCCTCAAACTCGGGATGGACAATCACGCAAGCTGCCGCACTGCTGGCCAGCTGGCTCTGATACTTGGGATGGCTCAAAAAGCTGATGTGCTGCGCACTGGCGGATTGCAGCGGCGCCAATCCAACAATCAGTTGCTCGGCATCACCATACAGGTCACCACCCAGAGCTTCAACAATGGCGCCTAAACGCAGCGGCACGCGCGATCAGCCGGCTCGGCTCATTTGCCGTTGGTGGAGTTCAAGGCCTTGATCACCTTGTCGGTCATGTCATGTTTGGGGTTGACATACACCGCGTCCTGGAAAATAAAGTCGTACTTTTCAGCCACGGCAATTTCCTTGATGACCTTGTTGGCGCGCTGAATCACCAACTGCAACTCTTCATTTTTGCGGGAATTGAGGTCTTCCTGAAACTCACGGCGCTTGCGCTGAAACTCGCGGTCCTGATCGACAAGCTGTTTTTGCTTGCTCAAACGTTGCGCCTCAGGCAAGGTGGGTGCATCTTTCTCGAACTTTTCGGCCATCGCCTTGACGTTGGCCCCGAGTTCGGTCAGTTCTTTTTCACGCTTGGAGAACTCCTGCTCCAGCTTGGTTTGTGCTGCCTTGGCGGTGCTGGCCTCCTTGAGGACGCGATCGGTGCTGACAAACCCTAGCTTGACCGCCTGATCCTGTGCTTGCGCCGACACTGCCAAACAGCCACCGAGAAGCGCAACCGCGCACTGGCGAAGAAAATAGTTCATTAGAAACTGGTCCCAATCTGAAATTGCATGCTCTGGATTCTATCGTTGTCGTACTTGCGAATCGGTTTGGCAAACGCCAGACGCAGTGGACCGACCGGCGAAATCCAGCTCAGGCCAACCCCCACCGACGCACGCACCTTGTCCGCATCCTGGTTGATGGCCAGTCCGTCATCGTCGCCGCCCACCATGCCCATGTCGAAAAATCCGTACATGCGCAAGCTGCGGTCGTTACCGGCGCCGGGGAACGGCGCCAATACCTCGGCGTTGATATTGAACTTGCGCGAGCCACCCACGGCGCTGCCACTGACGTCACGCGGACCCAGACTGCCCTGCTCAAACCCGCGCACCGAACCCAAACCGCCACCGTAAAAATTCTTGAACACCGGGTAAGAGCGCCCGCCAAAAGATTTGCCCCAACCAATCTCGCCGTTGAAAGCGGCGGTGAACTTCTTGCTCAAAGGCAGGTATTGCTGGTACTGATAAGTGGTGCGCAGGTAACGTGCGTCGCCCGCAAAAGACCATTCGGCATTGACGCGTTGCATCGTGCCGCTGGTGGGTGCCAAAGCGCTGTCACGACTGTCGCGTGACCACCCAACGGTGAAAGGCACGCCGATACTTTTTTCGCCGTATTCGTCAATGTAGTCCTGATACGAAGTGGGCAAAAGAGTCCCCGGCTTGATGGTGATCTGCTCAACGCCGGCACCGAAGAATACGGTATCGATCTCGGTAAACGGAACGCCAAAACGCAACGCGCCACCGGTGGTGATCAATTTGTAGTAATCAGGATCTTCGTAGGGGCTGGTGGTCTTGTGATAGACGTCGATGGTTCGGGAAACCCCATCCTCGGTAAAGTAAGGGTCGGTGGTATTGAGCACCAATACCCGATTGATCTTGCTGGTGTTGACCTGAATACCCAGCGAGTTGCCGGAACCAAAAGCGTTGTCCTGCTTCAGTCCAAACGACAAACCCAGCCCGTCTCCGCTGGAATATCCCGCCCCAAGTGTCAGACTGCCGGTTGGTTTTTCCACCACATTCAAGGTCAGGTCGACCTGATCAGGTGCCCCGGGAACCTCCTGGGTCTCCACCGATACTTCGCCAAAATACCCGAGACGATCAACCCGGTCCCGCGAGCGGCGAATCTTGTCGCCGTCGTACCACGATGACTCGAGTTGCCGGAACTCGCGACGCACCACCACGTCACGGGTTCGGGTATTGCCCGCGACATTGATACGCCGCACATAGGCGCGACGCGACGGGTTGGCACTGAGATACAGCACCACCTGATTGGTGACGCGATCTACCTCTGGCCTGGCCTCGACACGTGCAAACGCATAACCAAAATCGCCAAAATAGTCGGTAAACGCTTTGGTGGTCTTGGCAACCTCATCAGCGTTGTAGGCTTCACCCGGGCGAATGGTGACCAAAGTCTTGAATTCGTCGTTCTTGCCAAGGTAGTCACCTTCAAGTTTGACGCTACTGACGACAAAACGCTCACCTTCGGTCACATTGACGGTGATGCCAATGTCTGTTTTGTTCGGTGCAATGGCGACCTGGGTGGAATCCACCTTGAATTCCAGGTAGCCACGTGATAGATAGTAAGAGCGCAGTGTTTCAATGTCCGCATTGAGTTTGGCACGCGAATACCGATTGGACTTGGTGTACCAGGACATCCAGTTGCCCGTGTCAAGGTCAAACAAGTCGCGCAATGTGGACTCATCAAATACTTTGTTTCCAACAATGCGGATGTCACTGATGTTGGCGGGCTCGCCCTCGACCACGGTGAAAGTCAGATTGACGCGGTTGCGCTCGATCGGCGTCACGGTGGTGATCACCTGGGCAGCGTACAGACTGCGATTGATGTACTGACGCTTGAGTTCTTGCTCGGCACGGTCCAGTTGTGCCTTGTCAAACGGTTTGCCATCGCCCAATCCCACATCACGCATCGATTTGATCAGAACATCTTTGTCAAACTCTTTGGTACCCACAAACTCGACTTCTGCCACGGTAGGCCGCTCTTCCACCACCACCACCAGCACATCGCCGTTGACCTCGATGCGAACGTCTTTGAACAAACCCAGGCTAAACAGGCTGCGAATGGCGGCCGAACCCTTGTCGTCGCTGTAGGTGTCGCCCACCTGTACCGGCAAGGAAACAAAAATGGTTCCTGGCTCGACGCGTTGCAAACCTTCGATCCGGATGTCGCGCACCTTGAAAGGTTCGACGGCCAACGCAGGCTGGGCACAAAGAACAACAGAAACCAAAGCAGAAAGCGTGCTCAGGCGAAAGCGATTAAATTGCATGTTGTGATGATCAAATGAACGATGTGGCGTCAGTTGCAAAGACACCGGTTAACCTAACAAGCGGGTGACGTCGTTAAAAATAGCCAACGACATCATGGCCGTCAACAAGGCAATACCGCCTCGCTGAAGGCGCTCCATCCAGCGCTCGGTCACCGGCTTGCCGGTGACGCCCTCCCAAAGATAATACATCAGGTGACCCCCATCAAGCACCGGCAAGGGCAGCAGGTTCAACACCCCCAGGCTGACACTGATCAAGGCGAGGAAAATCACATACTGCGTCAAACCCAGTCCCGCTGATTTGCCGGCATAGTCTGCGATAGTTAACGGCCCGCTGATGTTTTTGAGCGACGCCTCGCCGATGAGCATTTTGCCCATCATGCGCAGCGTCAGCAGCGACACGTCCCAAGTCTGCTCCAACCCGCGCCACAAGCCCTCGATCAAGCCGTAACGCACCATCAGCATCTCGGGTGGGGTACCGATGTAAGCGCCAATACGGCCAATACTCTGTGTCCCTTCCATCACAATGCTGGGCGTCAGGGTGACGTCGAGCTGACGGCCTTGTCGTTGAATCTGCCAGTTTTGCGCTTGGACTGCACCAGAGACAGCCGATTGACGAATGAACTGGCGCAACTGCTGCCCATCGATGATCTTCAGACCATTGATACTAAGTACCACATCACCTTGGGTCAAGCCCGCCTGCGCGGCAGCACCACCCGCCATCGTCTCGCCAATCATGGGACGGGTGAATGGTCCGCTCAAACCCAGCCGTGCAAACAGTTGGGCATCGACCTCCCGGGTGTCAATGTCAGAGAGCTTGAGCAGCACTACACGTTGGCCGCCCGACTGACCCTTCAGTGTCAACTGCAAGTCCTCATGTTGCAACACCCCCCGTGTCACCCACCAGCGCACATCCTCGTAGGATTGAAGGTCCTGCGCTTCACCATCGCCCAGGGCAGCCGCCAGCACCCTGTCGCCCCCGACAAGTCCGGCCTCGGCAGCCAGCGTGCCACTGCCAGGCTGCGCCAGGACGGCCGCCGGCAAGTCCACACCAGCCCAGTTCACCAAAGCATAAAACACCACCGCAAGCAAAAGATTGGCCACCGGCCCCGCAGCGACAATCGCCGCCCGCCGTGGCAGGGTTTGCGTGTTGAAGGCCATGTGTCGTTCAGTTAGCTCAACCACCCCCTCACGCTCATCGAGCATCTTGACGTATCCCCCAAGAGGAACCATGGCAACAACAAACTCGGTGGCTGAACCGCGGGCTTGCCAACGAAACAAGGGTCTGCCAAAACCAATGGAGAATCGCAAAACTCTGACGCCGCACGCTACGGCTACCCGGTAATGGCCATACTCATGAACAGCGATCAACAGGGATATCGCGATCAGGAAAGCCGCAAGCGTCAACATGGATCAGAACCCAAACCCTTCAGGTGGCAATGCGTGCCAGCACGCGTTGCGCAGTGCGCCTGGCCAGCGCATCCAAGGCCAACAGGTCCTCGAGTGAATCCGGCATGGAGACAGCAACACCGGACAACGTCTCATGATTGACGGTATGAATCTGGTCGAAACGGATGACCCCGGCCAAAAAGGCCGCCACCGCGACTTCATTGGCCGCATTCAGCACTGCCGGCGACCCGGCCGGCGCCCGCAAAACCTCCCAGGCCAGTTTCAGGCCGGGAAAACGCTGGGGATGACCGTGTGCGTCCAAAGACTCAAAGCTCAGGTCCTTCATGACCGAAAAATCCAGTGCATCGGCACCCGAAACAATGCGATCAGGCCACGACAGGCCGTAGGCAATGGGGACTTTCATGTCAGGAGTGCCCAGTTGCGCCACCACCGAATGGTCCCGGTACTGCACCATGGAATGGATCACACTCTGGGGATGGATCACCACCTCGATCTGCTCCGGTTGGACACCAAACAAATAACGCGCCTCGATCACCTCCAGCGCCTTGTTCATCATGGTGGCCGAGTCGACAGAAATCTTCCGGCCCATGCTCCAGTTGGGGTGTGCACAGGCCTGCTCTGGCGTGAGGCTGGCAAACAATGCCGGATCGGTTCGCCGGAACGGGCCCCCTGAAGCCGTCAAGATGATCTTGTCGATTTGTGCCGGCCACAGCAGAGGGTCGGCCGGCAAAGACTGAAACACCGCAGAATGCTCACTGTCAATAGGCAGTAGTTTGGCACCTCCGGCACTGACCGCCTTAAGAAAAAAATCACCGCCAACCACCAACGCTTCTTTGTTGGCCAGCAGCAATCGCTTGCCACTGCGGGCCGCCGCCAAACAGGAGGCCAGGCCAGCGGCACCAACAATGGCCGCCATCACGATGTCCACCAAGGCATGACTTGATATCAAGTCAATAGCACTTAATCCAGATAAAACTTGGGTGGAAAGCCCATTTTGCTTGATTTTTTCCGTCAATTGGCCCGCTGCCTGCACATCGGCCATCACTGCAAACACGGGCTTAAACTGGGCGCATTGCGCCAGCATCTTGTCGACTTGCGTGGCAGCGCTTAGCGCAAACACCTCAAAACGCTCGGGATGCGCAGCGATAACCGCCAGGGTACTGACACCGATCGATCCGGTGGAACCCAAAATGGCAACGCGCTTCCGGTGTGATTCGATGTTATCGGTCATGGCAGGTTTGCATAAACGTAAAGCATCATGGCCAGCGGTAATGTAGGCAGCAAGGCATCGATGCGATCCAGTACACCACCGTGTCCGGGTAACAGACCGCTGCTGTCTTTGACACCGGCGCTGCGTTTGACCAAAGACTCAACCAAGTCCCCCACGACACTCATCAGCGACAAGAACACAGCCACGAGCAACAGCAACCCCCAACCATGCTGTCCCACCACCGTATAAAGACTGGGTACCTGCGCCATGTTCACGGCATCGGCATATTGCCAGCCAAACGCCAGCACGACAACGCCCAACATGCCGCCCCAAACACCTTCCCAGCTTTTCCCCGGGCTGATTGACGCTGCCAACTTGCTGCGGGTGAACTTTCCGCCAAACGCCCGACCAGAAAAATAGGCCCCAATGTCAGCCACCCAAACCAGCGCCAAGACCGACATCAAAAAATTGACTCCCACCAATCGCGCCTGAACTACCGCCAGCCAGGTCAGGCAAAGGGCCAACCAACCCAGACCGAGTCGCAGCGATCTCGAATGTCCCGACCATGCGGCGACACCGGTTCTGAGTACCCAGGCACCTGTCAGCACCCATAGGGCACCGGCGGTAAGCCACAAGGCCACCATGGTTTGCTGCAAAAAGCCAGACCACCAGACACCGCCACAAACCCCTAGACACAACACCGGTCCTGCCAGGGTCCCGATAGCCGGCGCGTCATTCATCCTGGCCCATTCCCACCCGGCTGCAGCGATGACGAGCAGCATCAGCGCAGAAAAGACCCTGGCGTCAGGATACAGTACCGCCGGTATCAACACCAGCAGCAGCGCCAATGCGGTGATCACGCGTTGTTTGAGCATTTGGCGCCTTTAAGCCAAGTCGCTCGAGGCGGACGCAACCATGATCTGCTCTGAGGTTTTGCCAAAACGTCGCTGCCGACTCGCGTAGTCGCCGATGGCGAGGTCCAGCGCGCCTTCATCAAAATCAGGCCAAAGCACATCAGAAAAAAAGAACTCGGCATAGGCAGATTGCCACAGCAGGAAATTGCTGACCCGCAACTCGCCACCCGTGCGAATCACCAAGTCCGGATCAGGCACATGGGCCAGTGCCATCGCCTGGCTCAAGCGCTCTTCGGTTGGCAAGGCACCGTCTCGTGCCAACTGGGCAGCAGCCTGGACAATGTCCCAGCGACCACCATAATTGAAGCAGATGTTCAGGACCAAGCGCTTGTTCCCGGCAGTTGCCGCCACAGCGTCTTCAATGCCGCGCAACACCCGCGTCGATAGGCCATCGCGCTCTCCGACAAAATGCAATTGCACACCATCGGCATTCAGTTGTGACACTTCCCGTCCCAATGCCAGTGCAAACAGATCCATCAAGCCCGACACCTCATCGGACGGACGCTGCCAGTTTTCGGACGAAAAGGCAAACACGGTCAAAACCTTCACACCCCGGCTATCACAGGCTTTGGCGCAGCGCTTCAGGGATTCAACGCCTTGTCGATGCCCTGCAATACGTGGCAAAAAACGCTTGCTGGCCCACCGGCCATTGCCATCCATCACAATGGCAATGTGCCGGGGTACCGATTGCTGCAACATGGCCAGATCAAACCGCCATGATGTCGTGTTCTTTGGCAACCACCAACTGATCGATCGCAATAATGTGTTTGTCGGTGACCTTTTGAATATCGGTCTCGCACCGCTTTTGCTCATCTTCAGAGGCAAGCTTGTCCTTGACCAGCTTTTTGATGGCTTCGTTAGCGTCGCGGCGCAGGTTACGCACGGCAATTTTGGCGTTCTCACCTTCCGAACGCACCACTTTGGTAAGTTCCTTGCGACGCTCTTCCGACATGGGTGGCATCGGAACGCGGATCAAGTCACCCATGGATGACGGGTTCAGACCCAAATCACTGTCCCGAATCGCCTTCTCAATCTTTGCGCCCATGCCCTTCTCCCAGGGCTGAACACTCACGGTTCGAGAATCCAGCAACGACACATTGGCGACCTGACTGATGGGTAGCATCGAACCATAGTAATCAACGTGCACCGAATCCAGCAAAGCGGGGTTGGCACGACCAGTACGAATCTTGGTCAAGTTGTGCTGAAACGCGGCGATGGACTGGTCCATTTTGGTCTCGGCGGTTTTTCTGACATCTGTGATTGGCATTTTTCTCTCCTCAATCCGGGTTCAATGCGCTCGTGACAGGATCGATTTTGACACGCTCAGGCGTAGACCAAGGTGCCCTCGTCCTCACCCATCACCACCCGCTTCAGCGCGCCGTGCTTAAAAATCGAAAAAACCTTGACCGGAAGTTTCTGGTCGCGACACAAGGCAAAGGCCGTCGCATCCATGATGCCCAGGTTCTTGGCCATGGCCTCATCAAACGAAATTTTGCTGTAACGGGTTGCAGACAGGTCTTTCTTTGGGTCCGCGCTATAAACGCCATCCACCTTCGTGGCTTTCAAGACCACCTGAGCCCCGATCTCCGCACCGCGCAGCGCGGCCGCGGTGTCCGTGGTGAAAAACGGGTTTCCAGTACCGGCAGCAAAAATCACGACCTTTCCTTCTTCCAGATACTGCAAAGCCTTGGGGCGCACATATGGCTCAACCACCTGCTCGATGGCGATGGCCGACATGACACGGGCGGTCAGACCTGCCTTGTTCATGGTATCTCCCAATGCCAGCGCGTTCATCACGGTGGCAAGCATTCCCATGTAGTCCGCAGTTGCTCGATCCATACCGACAGATCCACCCGCGACGCCTCGGAAGATATTGCCACCGCCTATCACCACGGCCACCTCGACACCCAACTGCGTCACATCAACGATCTCGTTGACCATACGAACAATGGTGTCACGGTTGATGCCAAAACTGTCATCCCCCATCAGGGCCTCACCCGACAGCTTGAGCAGAATTCGCTGGTACGCTGGTGTGGCTTCGGTCATGTAATTCTCCTGAGATGATGCCAATTGAGTGATTTCGACGCGGCGCCAGGCAGCCTTTCAGCTGGCCTTTTGCGCGGCGGCAACCTGAGCGGCAACTTCAGCGGCAAAGTCGTCCACTTTCTTCTCAATGCCTTCACCCACCACGTACAGAGTGAACGCCTTCACGGTCGTATTGGCCGCCTTGAGCATCTGCTCGACCGTTTGTTTGTCATTTTTGACGAATGACTGGTTCAGCAAAGAGACTTCTTTGAGGTACTTTTGCACGCCGCCTTCCACACGTTTGGCCACAATCTCTGCGGATTGCACCGGTTTGCCAGCCGCTGTTGCGACGGCGGCATCTTCCGCGGCTTTGGCGGCGGCGACCGAGCGCTCGCGCGCCACCAGTTCAGCCGGCACGTCGTCGCTTGACAAGGCCACCGGCTTCATGGCGGCAACATGCATCGCGACGTCCTTGGCAGCGATCTCGTCGCCCGCATACTCCACTACGACGCCGATGCGTGTCCCATGCAAGTAAGAAGCCAACTGACCTCCGGAAAACCGCTTGAAGCGGCGAAAGCTCATGTTCTCACCAATTTTGCCAATCAGGCCCTTGCGCACGTCTTCCAGTGTCGGGCCAAAACCCTCCTGGCTGTACTCACACGCGCCCAATGCCGCCACATCGGCCGGGTTGTACTTGGCCACCAGAGACGCTGCGGCATTGGCCAGAGCAAGAAAGCTGTCGTTCTTGGTGACAAAATCAGTTTCACAATTCACTTCCAGCAGCGCACCAACACCAGCATCAAAGCTGTAGGTCACAACACCTTCTGCCGTCACACGGCTGGCTGCCTTGCCCGCCTTGCTACCCAATTTGACCCGCAGAATTTCTTCAGCCTTGGCCATATCGCCGTCGGCCTCGGTCAGGGCCCGTTTGCACTCCATCATGGGCGCATCAGTCTTGCCACGCAGTTCAGCCACCATGCTTGCGGTAATTGCAGCCATTTCAAATCTCCGAATTCAGTACAGTTGGTAAAAATAAAACTAAAAAAAAGGGGCAACGAAGCCCCCTTTGGTGGGGTTGAAAACTGCTTAGGCAGTGGCCTCATCCACTTCGACAAATTCGTCAGCACTGTCAGCGGCAACAGCCTTGACAACATCGTCGATGGCGTTGGCGCGACCTTCAAGAATGGCGTCGGCGATGCCTCGGGCATACAGCGTCACAGCCTTGGAAGAGTCATCATTGCCAGGAATCACGTAATCAATTCCTTCCGGCGAGTGATTCGAATCCACCACGGCAATCAACGGAATACCAAGCTTCTTGGCTTCGGCCACGGCAATCTTGTGATAGCCCACATCAATCAGAAAAATCGCGTCCGGCAAGACACTCATGTCCTGAATGCCGCCGATGTCTTTTTCGAGTTTTTCCAACTCACGTGCAAACATCAACTGCTCTTTTTTGCTCATGCTGTCCAGACCAGCTTCTTGCTGAGTCTTCATGTCCTTCAGACGTTTGATGGATGTCTTGACCGTCTTGAAGTTGGTCAACATGCCACCGAGCCAGCGCTGATCCACATAAGGAACGCCGGCACGCTGTGCCTCGGCGGCAACTGTCTCGCGCGCCTGGCGTTTGGTACCGACCATCAGGACCGTGCCGCGCTTGGCCGAAATCTGGCGCACAAACTTGGCGGCATCCTGGAACATCGGCAGCGATTTTTCCAGGTTGATGATGTGAATTTTGTTGCGATGCCCAAAAATGAAAGGGGCCATCTTGGGATTCCAGAAGCGTGTCTGATGCCCAAAATGGACACCGGCTTCCAGCATTTCGCGCATGGTAATTGCCATATCTAACTCCAAAGGTTATGTCTAAAATCCAGTTCGTTTTGTGTTTGAGCAATTGCCATCCGGCCACTGTCAAACCCAACACCTTGAGGAAACTGGTTTGCGATTGACTTTGTTAGGCGTCATTCCTGCGATTGAGTCCAACAAAGCCAATCAAGTATAACAGGTCCCGCCCCAAACCCAATAGGCTTGGGCAATGCCAACAGAGTGGTTTACCATGCGCTCGGGACCGTCCAGCAATTGGCAACTTTTTTTCGTTCGAGAAATAGGGAATACTGAGAACTTCAAGCTGCAGAGACCAAGAACCAACATGTCCGCGTTGTCTCCCGAACTCTCACTCAAACTCGCCAGCGCGGTCGATGGGATGCCTGCGTTTCCGAAAAGTGTGGAAAAAATTCTGGAACTCACACGTGATGTGAGTTGTACGCCGCGGGATCTGGTTCAAGTGATTGACAAGGATCCGGTTGTAACGGTCAAGATTCTCAAGGTGGTGAACTCCGCCTATTACAGTTTGCCCAAGCAGATTACATCCATCAGTCATGCCGTGGTGTATCTGGGTTTTAACACCATCAAGAATCTTGCATTGAGTATTGCAGCCATTGGCATGCTGCCCAAGCACAACGCTGCTGGATTCGACGTTGATCAGTACTTGTTGCATTCACTGTCGACGGCAGGAATTGCCAAACAGTTGGCCAGTCGACTGGACGACGCCGATCCAATGGACTGCTTCATCGGCGGTCTGTTGCACGATTTTGGCAAGGTTGTGCTTGCGCAATTCCTGCCAATTGAATTCAAACGGGCACTCGACCAAAGCCAACGGGATGGCTCGTCGCTACACATGGCGTTGCGCGAGATCATTGGTGCAGATCACGCCGTGGTCGGCGCCATGCTGGTTGAAAAATGGCGGTTTGCGCCAACGCTGATTGACACCATCGCGCATCAATACGACACCGAGCGCCAGAATTCGGATTTGCTGGCCTGCGTCTACACGGCAAACCAGATCAGCAAACAGCTGCGATTCGGATTTGGTGGCAACCCGTGTATCCATGTGCTACCGCCGGAAATAAGCAAAAAAATGGATGGATCGCTTGAAGAGGTGATTGCCTCATTGGGCGATCTGAATACGGTCTTTGAGAGCGCCAAGCTGTTCGCTCGAATCTAACAGGCAACAAATGAAAGTCAAGTTTTGGGGAGTACGGGGATCAATTGCTTCGCCGGGTCCAGCCACAACGAAGTATGGCGGAAACACGACCTGCATCGAAGTTCGTACCGACAGCAATGAACTGATCATTTTGGATGCCGGCACAGGTATTTTTCCTTTGTCGCAGTCTTTGCTGGCAGAGTTGCCGGTGACGGCGCATGTGCTGATCACCCACTCACATTGGGATCACATTCAGGGTTTGCCATTTTTTGTACCCAACTTCATTCCAGGAAATACGCTCAGGCTGTACGGCGCCTTTGACCCAGTCACCGGCAAAGGCGTGGAGCATGTGATGTCGGTCCAGCTTCAGTACAGCTATTTCCCGGTCCGCGAGGCGGAAATGAAGGCCAGCATTGAATACTGCACCCTAAAGCCCGGCGAGAGCGTACAGATCGGGTCAGCCCGGATCACTGCTTACCTGATGAATCATCCGGTCATAAACTTAGGCTACCGAATCGAGGCCAACGGAAAATCGCTTTTTTTTACCGGCGATCACGAGCCGCCGCTGAATATCTACGAACAGACGGATCCGGAGTTTGCCGAGTATCAGACGTTTCTGGACGAAAAGTCAGCAGAGATCTCAGGTGCCATGGCCGGTGTGGATGTGCTGATCGCCGATTGCTCCTACACAAGAACCGAATACCCGGCAAAGAAAGGCTGGGGGCACGGCACTTTTGACTCGAGCATTCAATATGCCAGACGCGCGGGCGCCAAAATGCTGTTTTGCACACACCACGAACCCACCCGAAGCGACGGTGCCCTGGAGGCCGTCTTCAGTCAGGCGCTGCTGGAGAATCCGCGCCGAAGCGGCGACCCGGAAATTCGTCTCGCCAAAGAAGGTGACAGTTTTGAGTTTTGAAACGTGATTCGCGTCACGCCTGGCACTGCATGGCCACTCTACACAACGGCGCAAACTCGCCATATTGAAGATCTGGCGATCCGTCTGTTGCCGGTCAATACTCTGATGCAGCGTGCCGGTGCAGCGTGTGCCCGGCTGGCGATGGCCGTCGCGCCGCATGCCCATCACATCTGGATTGCCTGTGGGCCAGGCAACAATGGCGGAGACGGACTGGAGACCGCTGTCCAGTTGGCGCGCTTGGGCAAATTCGCGACAGTCACATGGCTGGGTGATCCAACGCATTTGCCGCCTGACAGTGCGCTGGCCCACCAGCGTGCTGTGGCTGCGGGTGTGCAGTTTGTTGCCGGACCAACCAGTGACTGTGATTTGTGCGTTGATGCGCTGCTGGGCATTGGTGGCATGGCACGTCAGCCTCCTTCGCGGATGGTCGAGTTGATCGAACATCTCAATGGCGCGCAATGTCCGGTACTGGCCATTGATGTGCCGAGCGGACTGCACTCGGACACCGGCGCTGCACCTTACCGGCCTGTACAGGCCAGCTATACGCTGAGCTTGTTGACACTGAAACCTGGGTTGTTCATGGGTGCGGGTCGAGATGCCAGCGGTGAAGTCTGGTTCGACGATCTGGACGTTTCTGGATCCAACAGTCCCCCTTGCGCGAAACTGCTCGCGGTGCCCGCACCACCGCAGAGGCGACACCAGTCCCACAAAGGTTGTTTTGGTGATGTTGCCGTGGTTGGTGGTGCCAAAGGCATGTCTGGCGCAGCGATTCTTGCGGCGAGCGCAGCCCTGCATGGCGGCGCAGGACGCGTCTTTGTCTGCTTGCTCGACGAGCCAGTCTTCCCGGTAGACATGACTCTGCCGGAGCTGATGTTTCGGTCTTCACCAGCACTGGATTTCTCCGGGATGACCGTGGTATGTGGTTGTGGTGCCGGCGATTCGATCAAGTCTCAACTGGCATCGCTGATCACGACAGCGGCGAGATTGGTGATTGATGCCGACGGCATCAACGCATTGGTCGGTGACGCTCAGTTGCTGGATTCATTGCAACGCCGAGCCGCCACTGCTGCACCAACCGTGCTGACACCTCACCCGCTCGAGGCGGCCAGACTCTTGGGATGCTCGGCAGCGCAGATACAAGCAGATCGATTGGCCGCAGCAAAAGCCCTGACCGAGAAAACCGGATGTGTTGTTGTCCTGAAAGGGTCTGGCACGGTGATTGCCGATACTGCCGGGCAGATGGCCATTAATCCCACGGGCAATGGCCGACTGGCAACAGCGGGCACCGGCGATGTGCTGGCCGGTATGGTAGGGGCTAGCTTGGCTGGTGGCCTGAATGCCTTTGATGCGGCCTGCCACAGCGTCTACCGGCATGGAGCGCTCGCTGATCAATGGCCTGCACATTGTCCCTTGACTGCCAATGCTTTGGCACGCCTTGGGCACGGGGTCGATTCGGGCGGTGCAGGTCGGGTTTTGTGCGCGATCGAGAGGTAAAGAATTCGTGCCAACCGATCATTGGGCCGTACACCGACGCAGTTTCACAACGCCGACGCGTGAGACAATTCTGCAGTTCCTGCTTTGGTGGCGACCTGGTTGCGTGTCCCCACCATCAAGTGTCCATTTTTTCGTGCGAAATGCGACTTGTGGCCGCTGAGCATTTGACAGTTGAAAATTATTGAGGTTGTATATGGGTTTTCTGACAGGGAAAAAACTTCTGATCACTGGCGTCTTGTCCAATCGATCCATTGCCTATGGGATCGCTAAGGCATGCCACGCTCAGGGCGCTGAATTGGCTTTCAGCTATGTCGGTGAACGGTTTAAAGACCGCATTACCGAGTTTGCAGCGGATTTCGGGTCGACCTTGATCTTTGATTGCGATGTCGCCGACGATGCTCAGATAGACAACCTATTCAAGGAGTTGTCGGTTCATTGGCCACAGTTCGACGGTTTTGTTCACAGTATCGGCTTTGCCCCCCGCGAAGCCATTGCCGGCAATTTTTTGGATGGTCTGACGCGAGAGAATTTCCGCATTGCGCACGACATCAGCGCCTACAGTTTTCCCGCCATGGCCAAGGCCGCCCTGCCCTACCTGAGCAGCACCGCGTCGCTGCTGACCCTCACCTACCTGGGCGGCGTGCGGGTGGTACCAAGTTACAACACCATGGGATTGGCCAAGGCGTCACTGGAGTCATCAGTACGATACTTGGCGGACGCCGTGGGTGCGAGGGGCATTCGGGTCAATGGACTCAGCGCCGGTGCCATCAAGACACTCGCGGCCAGTGGCATCAAGGATTTCGGTAAGTTGCTCGGTATTTCGGCAGCAGCCTCACCCCTCAAGCGCAATGTCACCATTGACGAGGTCGGCAATGTGGCCGCCTTTCTGCTCAGCGATCTGGCGTCCGGCATGACCGGGCAGATCTCCTATGTTGATTGCGGCGTCAGCCAAACGGCCGTGGCCGTCGTCGAGACCGGAAATTGAGGCATAAATGCCTCAACCCCTTGCTTTAAAATGGATGGTTGCTCACTACTATATAGCAATGAGCGTTTCTTCACGGCTTGACACAATCGGCAAAGTAACGCACCTTGCCATCCACTGAAACTTCTTCAACCAGACCATGGATATCGGTTTCAAAGCCAGGGCACTGTGCGTTGAACTCTCGTGAAAACTTCAGGTAATCCACAATTTTCCGGTTGAATACCTCGCCAGGAATCAGCAACGGTATACCTGGCGGGTAAGGCGTAACCAAACCCACAGTAACGCGACCTTCGAGATGGTCTATTTCGACGCGTTCGGTTTTCCTGAGGGCGATGTGAGCATAAGCATCACTGGGCTTCATGGCGGGCGACAGGTCACTTAAATACATTTCAGTGGTCAGGCGCGCAATGTCATACTTGGCGTAGAGTTGGTGCACATGCTGGCACAGGTCGGCCAGGCCCATGTTTTCGTAGCGCGGATACTTCTGGCAAAACTCGGGCAACACCCGCCACATCGGCTGGTTTTTGTCGTAGTCGTCCTTGAACTGTTGCAAGGCGGTGAGCATGGTGTTCCAGCGGCCCTTGGTGATGCCGATGGTGAACATGATGAAAAAGCTGTAAAGGCCGGTTTTTTCGACCACCACGCCGTGCTCAGCCAAAAACTTGGTGACCACCGAGGCCGGAATGCCGGTCTTGGCAAACTTGCCGTTCAGATCCAGCCCCGGCGTGACGATGGTCGACTTGATGGGGTCGAGCATGTTGAAGCCGGTGGCCATCTTGCCAAAGCCGTGCCAGTTACCACCACCCTTGTTGCTACGCGACTCGCCACGCAGGATCCAGTCGTTGGCGCGGCCAATGCCCTCTTCGGCCAGGCTGTCGGGGCCCCAAACCTTGAACCACCAGTCGGCGCCGTATTCGTCGTCCACCTTGCGCATGGCGCGGCGAAAGTCCAGCGCTTCGGCGATGCTTTCTTCGACCAGCGCGGTGCCCCCAGGGGGCTCCATCATCGCTGCCGCCACATCACAGCTGGCAATGATGCTGTACTGCGGGCTGGTGCTGGTGTGCATCAGGTACGCCTCGTTGAACAAGTGCTTGTCCAGCTTGACGGTTTGCGAGTCCTGCACCAGCACATGGCTGGCCTGGCTGATACCGGCGAGTAGTTTGTGGATGGACTGGGTGCTGTACACCACCGCCTCTTTGGGGCGCACCCGGTGCTTGCCCATGGCGTGGTAGGTGCCATAAAACGGGTGAAAGGCAGCGTGAGGCAGCCAGGCCTCGTCAAAATGCAGGTTGTCCACATAACCATCAAGCATGGTCTTGATGGTTTGCGTGTTGTAGAGCACGCCGTCGTAGGTGGACTGGGTCAGCGTCATCACCCGGGGCTTGATTTGCGCCACATCGACGTTTGGCAGATGCGTCTTGACCAGCGGGTTATTGGCAATTTTGGCCTTGATGGCGGCAGGCTCAAACTCGTGCTTGGGAATCGGGCCAATGATGCCAAAGTGGTTGCGCGTGGGCTTCAAGAACACCGGAATTGCGCCGGTCATGATGATGGCGTGCAGGATGGACTTGTGGCAGTTGCGATCCACCACCACCACGTCGTTGGGTGCCACCGTGTGGTGCCAGACCATCTTGTTGCTGGTGGAGGTGCCGTTGGTGACAAAAAAGCAATGGTCGGCGTTGAAGATGCGCGCCGCGTTGCGCTCACTCTTGCCAATCGCGCCGTCGTGGTCGAGCAACTGGCCCAACTCCTCCACGGCATTGCAGACGTCGGCCCGCAGCATGTTTTCGCCGTAAAACTGGTGGTACATCTGCCCCACCGGACTTTTCAGGAAGGCCACCCCCCCTGAGTGTCCCGGGCAGTGCCAGGAGTACGAGCCATCCTCTGCATAGTCCAACAGTGCCTTGAAGAACGGGGGCTGCACACCTTCGAGGTAACTCTTGGCTTCACGAATGATGTGGCGCGAGACAAACTCGGGCGTGTCCTCAAACATATGGATAAAACCATGCAACTCACGCAGGATGTCGTTGGGCAGGTGACGTGAGGTTTTGGTCTCACCATAGACATAAATCGGCACGTCCAGGTTCTTGCGCCGCACTTCTTCAATAAAGTGGCGCAGGTTCAGCACCGCCGGATCCAGATCAGGGCCAGGTGTGAACTCTTCATCGTCAATCGACAAAATGAAAGCACTGGCACGGCTCTGCTGCTGGGCAAACTGGCTCAAATCACCATAACTGGTGACGCCCAATACTTCAAAACCCTCGGACTCAATGGCCTGTGCCAGTGCACGGATGCTCAGACCGGAGGCATTTTCGGAGCGGAAATCTTCGTCAATAATGATGATGGGAAAGCGAAATTTCATAAACAGCTCCAACAGTGCTGGTTAAATCTGGAAAATTGGCGCGAAGTGTAAGGACTAAAGGAGCATAGTTGCGCCATACGACTCGGATTGGTCTGAAAATACAACGCATCGAGTGTTAAGGAATTTTTGACATGGGAGATTCGACCCTTTGGTGGCTGGCTGCTGGTGCGCTGATCGCCGTGGAGCTTGTCACTGGCACCTTTTACCTGCTGATGCTCTCAACCGGGCTGGTGGCTGCGGCGATCTCGGCGCATTTGGGACTGACCGCAAGCTGGCAGTGGGTCGTGGCCGCGGTCGTGGGAGGCAGCTCTGTGTTGGTGTGGTGGCGCATCAAACGCAGTCGCCCCGGCCCCGCCCCTGCCTCGGCCAACCACGATGTCAATATGGACGTTGGCGCTGCCGTGCATGTGACTGCCTGGCGCAAGGATGGTACCTGTAGCGTCAAGTACCGCGGTGCTCAGTGGGACGCCGAACTGGCCGCCGGTGAAGTGGCGGCCACCGGCAGCTTCATCGTGGCTGAGGTCATTGGTAGTCGCCTGATCCTCAAGCAACACACCACCTCGTAACCCCTGGAGAAAAACATGGAAATTGCACTGGTTCTTTTTGTGATTGCGGTGATTTTTGTCACTCGCGCCGTCAAGGTGGTGCCGCAGCAACATGCCTGGGTGGTGGAGCGCTTGGGAAAATACAACGGCACCCTCACCCCTGGGTTGAACTTTTTGATGCCTTTTGTCGACAAGGTGGCCTACAAGCACCTGCTCAAGGAGATTCCGCTCGACATCCCGAGCCAGGTTTGCATCACCCGCGACAATACCCAGCTACAGGTCGACGGCATTCTTTATTTTCAGGTGACCGACGCGATGCGGGCCAGCTATGGGTCCAGCAACTACATCACGGCGATTTCCCAATTGGCACAAACCACGTTGCGCTCAGTGATCGGCAAGCTGGAACTCGACAAGACCTTTGAGGAGCGTGACATCATCAACGCGCAGGTGGTGCAAGCCATAGATGAAGCCGCACTGAATTGGGGCGTGAAGGTGCTGCGCTACGAGATCAAGGACTTGACGCCACCCAAAGAAATTTTGCATGCCATGCAACAGCAAATCACCGCCGAGCGCGAAAAACGGGCGCTGATTGCCGCATCCGAAGGGCGCAGGCAAGAGCAAATCAACATTGCCACCGGTGAGCGTGAAGCCTTCATTGCCCGCTCGGAGGGTGAAAAGCAGGCGGCGATCAACAACGCACAAGGTGAGGCGGCTTCGATTCTGGCGGTGGCTGAAGCCAATGCCCAGGCGATTGAGCGGGTGGCAGCCGCGATACGCCAACCGGGGGGGGAGCAGGCCGTGCAATTGAAGGTGGCCGAGCGCGCCATGGACGCCTATGGCCGCGTGGCCGCGGATGCCAGCACCACACTGATCGTACCGAGCAATATGACCGAAGTATCGGCACTCATCTCTTCGGCCATGAAGATGGTTCAAGCCAGCAAAACGGCCAGCTGATCAGGGTGCCGCTTCAAGCAGCCAAAGCAATTGCCTCGTTGCAAACCCGCCCAACGGTATTGACAGGCTCAATGCAGGGCCCGACGCAATTGCGCCACCCGGGCTGACAATGCGGTCCGGTCGGCGGTTTCACCCGTATTGGCAAGATAAGTTTCGAGATCTTCCAGCGCGTGCCCGGCGCGCCCTGCCTCTGCGTGGGCCAAGCCACGATCTCGGTACTCGGACCACATTTGTGGCAACAGCACCACCAGCCGGTCCTGCACTGCAATCAAACGCGACCAATCTTCCTGTGCCGCATGAATCTCCTTCAGGTTACGCAACATGCGTGCAATGATCTCGCGTGGCGACGCAGCCTGGAGATACAAACCCAATGGCACATCCCGCGCCTCCAACCAGCCGTCGGCCTGACGGTAGGGCTCGAGCCGCTCGGCAAGGTCCTCCCGCCCCAAAGACTGGCCTGTCAGCGGATCGATGATGACCTGACCTTCCTTCAGATTCACTTTGACCAAAAAATAGCCTGGAAAAGAAACTCCACGCGCATTCAGACCCAAACCCTGGGCCAGTTCCAGCCAGATCACCGCCATGGAAATAGGGATTGCCAGGCGTCTGCGCAAGACGATATGAATATAACTGTTGTCTGGATCACTGAAATGGTTGAAGTTGCCCGCAAAGTTCAGATCGCGATAGACAAACTGATTCAGGACACGCAGCCTGTGCAGGGCACCGGCATCCGCCGGCAGGCGACGTTTCAGACGCGCCAGCAATTGGTCCACTTCACCCAAAACCAGTTGCACACTCATCTCGGGGTACTCGTCCTGACCCAAACTGACAGCGGCCTCCAGCAGCGCAAAGTCAGCATCGCTATGAACAAGCGACGAGAAGTACTCCAGTGGTGTTGGGACGTTGAGCGAGAGATTCATGATCGGCATTATGTCTAACGCCGAACAAGTTGGTGCAGTTTCAGGCCGGCCGCCCAGATTGAAACAAAATATATAGCAACAGATCCAATCAAAATAAGCGCCAGAAGCCAAACTCTCTTGAAACGCTCGGCCCGCAACTCGATCCAGGCAAAGTGGCCATTGGCCCACATCAGGAACAGCGCCATCAAGGCGGAGGCCGCCAGTACCTGCAGCAAAAAGACGCCCCAGCCAGGCGCTGGGACAAACGTACGCCGGCGCATCAAGCCAAACAATAACCAAAGAGCATTGATGAGTGCACCCACGCCAATGGCCAAGGCCAACCCGGCATGTGACAAAAGTGGCACAAACACAAGGTTGAGTCCCTGCGTGGCCAGCAACACGGCAATTCCAATCAGTGCGGGGGTTTTGATGTCCTGGCTGGCAAAGTAACCCGGTGCCAACACCTTGATCGCGACCAAGCCCAGCAGTCCAACCCCGTACCCCACCAGCGCCGCAGTGGTCTGCGTCACATCTCGCGCCGTGATGGCGCCATTGTGAAAAAGTACCGACACCAGCGGCAAGGCAAAGGTCAACAAGGCCACAGAGGCTGGCACGGCCAGCAATACCACCAGCCGCAGCCCCCAATCGATCATGTTGGAAAACCGGACGCTATCGTTGGCCGCCTTGGCCGCCGCCAGCTGCGGCATCAGCACAACACCCAAAGCCACCCCGATCATCGCGGTGGGAAATTCCATCAGCAGACTGGCGCTGTTGAGCCAGCTGACCGATCCGATGGCCAAATGTGAAGCAATCTGGGTATTGATCAACAAGGAAATTTGCGAAACGCTGACACCCAGAAGCGCCGGCAACATCAAACTTGCTATCCTCTTTGTCGGCTCGAGCGACCACGCGGCGCGGGCCGGCCCCAGGCCAAGACGCACCCGTGGCAACAGACCCAGGCGCTTGAGCGCCCAGGCGACGGCCCCCAACTGGAGGATGCCACCCAACATTACCCCACCGGCCATGGCATAGATCGGCTCAATACCTAGGCGAGCAAACCAGGGGGCACCCAGCCAAGCGGCCGTGATCATGGCCAGGTTAAGCAGCACCGGTGTGGCCGCCGGCACGGCATAGCTTCGCCAGGTATTCAACACCCCCGCCCCCAATGCCACCAGCGACATACAGACAATGTAGGGGAACATCCAGCGGGTCATGATGACAGCGGCTTCAAATCCCTGCGGCGGCAACCCGCTGGCCATCAGGTACACCAGAATCGGTGCGCCCACGACACCCACCAACCCAACCAACAGCAAAACAGCCGTCAACAGCGTGGCCACCGCGTCAATCAAGACGTGTGTGGCGGCGTCACCTTCCTTCTCTTTGCAGGCGGCCAGCACTGGCACAAAGGCCTGGCTGAAGGCACCCTCGGCAAACATCCGGCGCAACATATTGGGAATGCGGAACGCCACCCAGAATGCATCGGTCATAACACTGACACCAAACGTCGACGCCATCAGCAAGTCACGTATCAGCCCGGTGATACGCGACAACAGGGTCAGCAAAGAGATGGTGGAGGCAGATTTGAAGAGACTCACGTCGCAAAGTGTAGCTGCGTCGTACCGTCATCGCGCTTAGACAAGTCTGTAACTGCTAGAATCATGGGCTTTGCTGACAACATCCACAGACTTTAAGGACTATTTATCATGGCATCTGGAAAACCCAAGAAAAAGAACCCGCGCCTGGCGTCGGGACGGAAACGCGTCCGCCAGGACATCAAAATCAATGCCGCGAATACATCGCTGCGCTCGCAATACCGCACCGCCGTCAAGAGCGTTGAGAAAGCCGTTCTGGCTGGCGACAAAGCCAAAGCCACCGAACTCTTTGGCAAGATGCAGGCGGTGGTTGACACCGTCGCTGACAAGGGCATCTTCCACAAAAACAAGGCTGCGCGCGACAAGAGCCGCCTGTCTACCAAGGTAAAAGCCTTGGCCGTCGCTGCCTGATTTTCAGGCAAACCGCACGAAATCCTGAGGGATCTGGATTTCGCCGTTTGTAACGGGTGCGCTGTCAGCAAAGAAAAAAGCCGTTCAGTTGAACGGCTTTTTTCTTGGGTGAATGCCCTGAACTCAGGGCTTTGGGGGCATTCCGTGCGACACCTGTAGTTCGTTGTCCTTGGCAAAGTTCATGCAAAAATCCCAGGCCATCACCTCGTGACCTTTGAGTTTTTCGTCAACGATGACACATTTGACGCCATGCACACTCGACGGAATGCACCAAGGTGAATAGGCAATGTGGCTACCGGGTCGATGTCGACCCGGACGAAACTGACTCATCACACCGGCCAGTCGCTCTGCCCAATCGCTGGGCCGAAAGGCACGCCCCTGTTGGGTAAGGCCCAGAATGTAGACTTTTTTTGCAGAGTGTGAAACCATCTTGTAGAGGTCCGTCAATAGGCGCTGGCGCGATGTTGCAACGCGTCATGAGTGTAGCGCAATCTTATGTCTTATACAAGACTTAGATGTCAGACTAAGCCTGCGCGGACTTGACCGCAGCGCAGCAGTCTAAAATACAAGCACTTCGGCTCAACCTGCATGCTCGCGTTGGGCCGCTTTGCTTTTTTAACCAGAGTGTTGACATGCCACCAGACAGTCCCTTCATTGAAGCCGCTTCGCCCCACGTCATGGACACCTACGGGCGTCTGCCCATCGCGTTGTCACACGGTCAGGGTTGTCGCGTCTGGGACGTCAATGGCAAGCAATACCTGGATGCGCTGGCAGGGATCGCCGTCAATACGCTGGGACACAACCACCCGAGATTGGTACCTGCCTTGCAGGACCAGCTGACCAAGATCATCCACAGTTGCAACTACTACCATGTGCCCCATCAGGAGGTGCTCGCCAAAAAGCTGGTCGAACTCTCTGGCATGAGCAAGGTTTTTTTCTGCTCAACCGGGCTGGAGGCCAACGAAGCCGCACTGAAACTAGCGCGCAAATTCGGCCACGACAAGGGCATTGACCGACCTGAAATTGTGGTCTACGAGAAAGCCTTTCATGGCCGGAGCATCGCCACACTGAGTGCCACCGGTAACCCCAAAATTCAGGCCGGGTTTGAGCCACTGGTCGAGGGCTTCATCCGTGTTCCGATCAACGATATGGCGTCGCTCATCACCGCGACCGACGGCAACCCGAACGTGGTAGCCGTATTTTTTGAAGCCATTCAGGGTGAGGGCGGCATCCATCCGATGCACCTGGACTATCTTCGTGAGTTGCGCGCACTCTGCAATGAACGCAACTGGCTGATGATGATTGACGAGGTGCAATGTGGCATGGGCCGCACCGGCAAATGGTTTGCCCATCAGTGGGCAGGCATCGTCCCCGACGTGATGCCGCTGGCCAAGGGGCTGGGCTCAGGTGTGCCGGTGGGGGCCGTCGTGGCCGGGCCAAAAGCCGCCCATATTTTCAAGCCTGGCAACCACGGCACCACCTTTGGTGGCAACCCGCTGGCCATGCGCGCGGGCGTCGAAACCATCCGCATCATGGAGACAGACGATTTACTGGCCAACGCCGCCGACGTGGGTGTGCACCTGAAAGCAGGTCTGAGTGCCGCGCTGGCGACCGAATTGGCAGACGGCAGCGTCAAGGAGATACGTGGTCAGGGTTTGATGCTTGGCATTGACCTGGCCAAACCTTGTGGCGCCCTCACCCAGCGTGCGGCGGATGCGGGTTTGCTCATCAGCGTTACGGCCGACACTGTGGTACGACTGGTGCCACCGTTGATCCTGACGCGTGCCGAAGCCGACGAGATCGTCGCTGTGTTGTGCCCGATGATCTCAGCCCTGTTAAAGGAAACAACGTGAATCCAGTTGAATTTGGTATCCCCAGCACCATTCCAAAAGGTGCACCCCCGGTGCGGCATTACCTGCAGTTTTCTGACCTCAACGCGGACGAGTACAGCTACTTGCTGGCGCGTGCCGCCTTCATTAAGGCCAAGTTCAAGACCTTCACCCGCCATCAGCCGCTGGTAGATCGGACCTTGGCCATGATTTTCGAAAAGGCCTCCACCCGAACGCGGGTAAGTTTTGAGGCTGGCATGTACCAGTTGGGCGGCAGTGTGGTGCACCTGACCACCGGCGACAGCCAGTTGGGCAGAGCAGAGCCCATTGAAGACAGCGCCCGCGTCATCAGTCGCATGGCCGATCTGGTGATGATCCGCACCTTTGAGCAAACCAAGATCGAGCGCTTTGCCGAGTACTCACGGGTACCGGTGATCAATGGCCTGACCAACGAATTTCATCCGTGCCAGATTTTGGCCGACATCTTCACCTACATCGAGCACCGTGGTCCGATCCAGGGCAAAACAGTGGCCTGGGTAGGCGATGGCAACAATATGGCCAACACCTGGCTGCAGGCGGCGTCACTGTTGGGTTTTAAAGTGAACTTCAGTACTCCGAGTGGCTACGAAGTGGATGAGAAAATAGCCTCTGGCCCAAATGGAATAAGCGTTGGAAGCTATGAAACTTTTAGCAATCCGCTGGATGCCTGCCGTGGTGCTGATTTGGTCACCACCGATGTCTGGACCAGCATGGGTTTTGAGGCCGAGAACGAGGTCCGCAAACAGGCATTTGCTGCCTGGCGTGTCAATACCGACATGATGGCGGTCGCCCAGCCCGAAGCTTTGTTCATGCACTGCCTGCCGGCGCACCGCGGCGAAGAGGTGGACGCCAACGTCATCGACGGCCCCCAAAGTGTGGTCTGGGACGAAGCAGAAAACCGCATGCACGTGCAAAAGGCCTTGATGGAGTATCTGATGTTGGGGAAAATCGCCTGAATTTTTTGACTCAAAGGCCCTCGGATGGACGACAAAAAATCACCCAAACTGTGGCTTACCGCGCTCAAACTCGCAGCAGGGGCGCTGGTCATCATCGTGCTGGTGGGCTTGGGGCTGTATTACTCCGCCAAGTACAGCACTTATGACCCGAAGGTCGAGGATTCCAGTCCGCAGTGGGGTATTAGCAAGGACTCACCGATTCGCAGCAACCGCTGAACACATCGGACCAAAAGAAAACTCAGGGTTTTCGCCAGAAATGGATGGGGTGTTCGCCACCCGAAGTCGACTCAGGCGTTTTTTTCAGAGCGGCATCATCACATTTGCCACATTGATCACAGGCATGACAAGCCGGTGGCAATGCCAGACGGCGGTGAAGCCAGCCCAAGCGCTGTCGATAGTGCCTGGGTAATACGTACCACACGCTGTAAAGCACCGCCACAACAACGATCAACAGCACCAGCCAGGTTTGCCAGTTCTCCTTCATCTCATCCGCCACTGAACGCCAGAGTTACCCGGTAAGTCACAAAACTGGCCAGATAGGCGAGACCAAATAGATACGACGCCATCAACAAGGGGTAGCGCCAGCCGTTGGTTTCGCGTTTGACCGCCACCAGGGTTGAAATGCACTGTGGCGCAAACACATACCAAACCAGCAAGGACAACGCGGTTGCCAGTGACCAACTGTGACTGATCAGTGGAACCAGTTGCGTTGCCACATCTTCACCGGTGGCCGCCAGCGCATACACGGTGCCTAGTGCACCCACCGCGACTTCTCTTGCCGCCATGCCCGGAACCAACGCAATGGCAATCTGCCAATTGAAACCGATTGGCGAAACCAGCCATTCCAGCGCGTGCCCCAAACGTCCGGCAAAACTATATTGGATGGCCGCACTAGTGGCCCCATCAGGCGGCGCTGGATAACTGGACAAGAACCACAACAGCACCATCAACGCCAGAATGATGCCCCCGACCCGCCGAATGAAGATGGCGGCCCGTTCATAAAGCCCGTGCGCCAAGCTGCGAAGGCTTGGCAAACGGTAAGAAGGCAATTCCATCACCAGGGGTGTCGGGCGTGCCAGGTTGCGCCAGCTCATGGCCACACCGGCCACCGCCATTGCCGACAGAATCCCCCCCATGTACAAGGCGAACATCACCAATCCCTGCAGATTGAAGACGCCCAACACACTGCGTTGCGGAATGAATGCGCCAATTAGCAAGGCATAAACCGGCAGACGAGCTGAGCAGGTCATCAGCGGAGCAATCAAGATCGTGATCAGTCGGTCCCGCCAATGGGTGATGGTTCGTGTCGCCATGATCCCGGGCACTGCACAGGCAAAGCTCGATAACAAAGGGATGAACGACCGGCCAGACAAACCGACGGTACCCATCACCCGGTCGAGCAAGAACGCGGCGCGCGGCAGATAGCCAGAGTCCTCCAGCACCAGAATGAAAAAAAACAGAATCAGAATTTGCGGCAGGAACACCAGCACACCACCGGCCCCGGCCAAGACACCGTCAACCAGCAGGCTTTTAAGTGGACCCTCTGCCAGATGGGTACCCAGCAACCCTCCAAGCCATTCAATCAATGCTTTGATGCCGTCCATTGGCCACACGGCCCAACTGAACACCGCCTGAAACATCAGAAACAGCGTCAGGCACAACAGCATCATGCCCCACAGGGGGTGCAGCGCCACTGCATCAATGGCATCGTCCGTATGCAAACTGTCGCGCGGCTCTTGCACCGTCAGCGCGATGATGCGCCTGACCTCCTGCTGTGTCACCATGACCTCAGCCACGCTCGAGCCGTGCCAGGCACTGGCAGGCGCAGCCAGAACTTGCGGTGTCACCTGATCCAGGTAAGCCAAAAGATCATGTGCGCCATCATGGCGGATACCCACCGTCTCGATGACCGGCATTGCCAATTCACGTGACAAGGCCTTGCGATCCACCAGAATGCCCTCACGCCAGGCCGAATCACACATATTGAGTGCCAGCACCATGGGCAGTCGCAAGGCGCGTGCCTCCAGCACAAGGCGCAAGTTCAGCCGCAGGTTAGTCGCATCCACCACACACACGATCAAGTCTGGCTGGGGCTCACGCGCCCCTTGCCCGGTGACCACGTCACGGGTGATCTGCTCGTCGGCGCTCATCGCATTGAGACTATAGGCACCGGGCAAATCCAGCACGGTGACTCGGCGTCCTGAGGCAGTGTGAAGTTGCCCCTCCTTGCGCTCGACTGTCACTCCGGCATAGTTAGCCACTTTCTGATGGCTTCCGGTCAGCAAATTGAATAATGCGGTCTTGCCGCAGTTTGGGTTGCCCAGCAAGGTCACCCGAAGTGGCGCGTCCGCAGAGGAAGACTTCATGTCACGCCTTGACACCTGCGCAGTCGCCTAGCGGGCATACCTGCACCAGCGCAGCCTCGTGCCGGCGCAAGGCGAAGGTCGAATGGCCAATGCGTACCGCCAACGGATCATGGCCAGGAACTCCATGTCCGATCACCCGCACCGATTCACCCGGCAAGAAGCCGATTTCCAGCAAGCGCAAGGCAACTTGCCGGTCCTGATCGTCTTCACAGCTGTTCATGCCAACCACCTCGGCCTGAATGTGACACGCCAGCTGGTGTAGTCCGATGGGTTGGCCGGCGCTTGAACGGGCCCGAATGGGAGAAGACATACATGCCGTTTAGATGAGAATAATTCTTATTGTAAACCAACCCAATGGCGATCGGGCGACAGTAAAGCTCGCACTTTAGCCGGAAATCGCGTCAACCCGGCCATCCGGACCAAATCGCACAAGCCAACGCCAGAGGCAGCTCAATCCGTCAAACTGCGACTGGCCCCCCGGCATACAGCCAGGGCTGATCCAGCAAGCGGGCACCCAGCAAACGCATCGCCGCATCGCGGCCAAAGCGCAGCACACCGGTGGCATGAAAAATGTCTCCGTTGCGAATGGCCCGCGCCTGCACCTGTGCGTTGCGCGGCCAGCGTTGCGTCGCGTAAACTTGCAACACCTGAGGCAACGTCAGATTCTCTTTGGGCCCAGTCGACAGCAGCTGCGCCAGGCAGGCGGCGTCCTCGATCGCCATGGCAGCACCCTGCGCCAGATACGGCACCATCGGATGGGCTGCATCCCCCAACAGAGCCACCCTGCCCTTTGCCAGCTGGTGAGCACCCGCCATGGGTGGCCGAATGCTCAAGGGCCACAGTCGCCAATGGCCAATGGCCTTGATCAGGTCGGACAGATCGGTAAACGTGGCGTTCATGGCGCGCTGCAAGTCCTGTGCGTTCGCGCTATGGTCCCAGCACGACATATCCCCCTGCGCCTTGCCATGCACAATGGCCACCACATTGAGCCATTCGCCACCCCGCACCGGATACTGCACCACATGCAGGCGCGGCCCCAACCAGGCCGTGACCTGTTGACTCCGCAGCGCCAGCGGCAAGTCGCTTTGCTGAACCATGGCCCGGTAAGCCAGGTGACCGGTAGGTTGCGGCAGACCGTCGGCCAGAACCTGTTGGCGGATGGCGCTAAATCCACCATCTGCCGCTACCAGCAGGTCGCCCGCGATGTCTGGTTCGCCAGTCAGTCGCAGCACCACCCCGTCCTCATTCTGTTGCACACCCTGCACGGTTGCCCCAAGATGCAACTGCGCTTGACCACGATCCTGCAGCGTTTTCACCAACAAACCGTGCAAATCAGCGCGGTGGACGGTGACGTACGGCGCGCCGTAGCGCTGGCGCACGACATCCCCCAGCGACAATGTGCCCAGCACACGCCCCGACAACGCGCTGCGCACCTGCAAACGCTGCGGAAAAGCCACAATCTGATCCAGCGCCTGTTGAAGGTCCCAGCCATACAACACCCGCATGGCATTGGGACCGAGCTGAATGCCGGCACCCACCTCGGAAAAAGCCTCGGCACGTTCGAACAACGACACCCTCACGCCGGCACGAGCACATGCCAGCGCAGCCGACAGTCCACCAATACCGCCGCCGGCAATCAGCACTTGAGTCATAAGACGTCTTTCAACATTTCACATCCGAGACCACATTGTCCGCATCCATGAATTCAGCAACCTGACAAAATCGTGGCGTGAACCTGTGGACCCCAAGCGCGCGCTGGCACTTGGACTGAGAGCCTCGGCGTCCCCAACCCTGGTGCCCGACCGGTGCGGTCCGAAGAAGCACCCCGCCCGGCCAAACCGGATTGGTGGCCTGCGGGTCGGCTCACTGAGGTTTTCCTACCCTGACAACATCCAACACAGCGCCCCATCTCACATCAACTGTGACCATGCCTTGTCCAGCCGCTTGATGCTCACCGGCTGCGGGGTGCGCAGTTCCTGGGCGAAGAAGCTCACGCGCAGTTCTTCCAGCAGCCATCGGAACTCTTGCAACCTCTCATCGACCACGCCTTTGCGCTCAGCCACCAGACGCCAGTAGCGCTGTTCCACTGGTTGCAGCTCTTTCAAACGCGCGCTGTCGCGTGCCGGGTCGGTTCGGTATTTGTCGAGCCGTGCGGCAATGGCCCTCTGGTAGCGCACCAGGTGCTGCAAACTGCCCCACGGGGTTACGCTGAGAAACTTCTTCGATATCAATCGTGATAGCTGCTGGGCAGCATCCGCCGTGGCGTCAGAGGCATTTTTGGTGTCCTTGATCTTGCGCGCGGCCACATGGTATTCGCTCAGAATCGTCGCGGCCAGGCGGGCGACTTCGGTGCAGATGAGCGTCAGCCGCCCTCGCCCCTCGTCCACGCGCTTTTTGAACGCGAATTCATCGGTCGGCAGCGGGTCGAGCAAAAAGGCACGCTCCAGCGCCACGCTGATGATCTGCTCGCGCAATTCTTCCAACGTCCCGCCGGTGCCGCTGCCATCCGGGTTTTTGCCAACCTGCATATAGGTCACCGCCATTTTCTGCAGGTCGGGAATATTTTTTTCAAGGTACTTGAGCGCATCTTTGATCTGCAACGAAAACAGGCGGCGCAGGCCGGCACGATGTTTGGCGGCGGCCACATCTGGTTCATCAAATACCTCGATCGTGACCGCGTCACCCATGTCCAGCAGCGCCGGGTAACCGATCAACGTTTGTCCGCCTTTTTGTATCTCCAGCAGCTCGGGCAGCTCGCCAAAGGTCCAGCTGGTGTGTGGGATACCCGCCGGGCGAACCTGGGGTGTCACGTCACGCATGATCTTTTCTGTCGCTGCTGATGCAGGTACTTCACGGACTGGCAGCTTGTTTTGCTTAAGCTCCCTGGAAGGATGTGCCGTCGTTTTTGCCATTTTTAGCCCTGCCAGCGCCTGAAATGCGCCGCGCGCCTGCGCGCCTAGCTCGGCCTTCAATGCACCCAGATTGCGACCATGCCCCAGCTGGCGGCCATGATCATCCACCACCCGGAAGTTCATGAAGAAATGGGGCTGCAGCATGTCCACCTTGATGTCGGCACGCACCACGTCCACAGCGGTGGCCAGGCGCACCAGTTTCAGCACGGCTTCAATCAATGAGCCATGGCCAAACAGCGCAGGCTCGTTGAGCTGGGCTGCCATCTTGCTGGCCGACTCGGGCAGAGGCACCAGGCGCGAGCGCGGGCGCTGGTGCAGGGTCTTGATCAGCGCCTGGATCTTGTCCTTCAGCATGCCGGGCACCAGCCACTCACAACGCTCTTCATTGACCTGATTCAATACAAAAATCGGTACCGTCACTGTCAAGCCATCCTTGGGATCACCCGGCTCGTGCAGGTAGGTGGCGACACAATCCACCCCGCCCAGTCGCACGGTTTTGGGGAAGGACTGGGTGGTGATGCCCGCCGCCTCATGGCGCATCAGCTCCTCACGCGTCAACAACAAGAGTTTGGGGTTGATGCGGGCCGCATCGCGGTACCAGGCCTCAAAACTGAAACCGCTACAGACGTCTGCGGGCAGTTGCTGGTCGTAAAAAGCGTAAATCAGCTCGTCGTCCACCAGCACATCCTGACGGCGCGCCTTGTGTTCCAGGTCTTCAACCTGCTGGATCAGCTTGTGATTGGCCGCCAGAAAAGGCAGCTTGGTCTCCCACTGGCCGCCTACCAGCGCCTCACGGATGAAAATCTCCCGCGCGCCCGCCAGATCCACCCGGCTGTAGTTGACGCGCCGGCCGCTGTAGATGACGATGCCGTACAGCGTGGCGCGCTCCAGCGCGTTCACCTCGGCCACCTTCTTTTCCCAGTGCGGGTCCAGCAGCTGTTTTTTCAACAGGTGCGCGCCGACCTGTTCCAGCCACTGCGGCTCTATGGCGGCGATGCCACGGCCAAACAGGCGCGTGGTTTCCACCAGCTCCGCGGCCACAATCCAGCGTCCCGGCTTTTTGACCAGGTGCGCGCCCGGATGCGGATAAAACTTGATGCTTCGCGCACCAAGGTATTCGCCGCCAGAGCCTTCGGTTTCGAGTTTGCAACCGATGTTGCCCAGCAGCCCAGCCAGCATGGCAAGGTGCAACTGTTCATAGCTGGCAGGCGTGGTGTTGATGCGCCACTTGTGCTCGGCCACCACCGTGTGCAGCTGGCTGTAAATGTCGCGCCACTCGCGCACCCGACGGATGCTGACAAAATTCTGCCGCAGCAGTTGCTCGTATTGGCGGTTGCTGAGTTTGTGCTGCCCTTCCCCACCTTTGGCCTCAGAGAGCCATTTCCAGAGCTTCAGGTAGCCACTGAACTCGCTCTTCTCATCATCAAATTTGGCATGCGCCTGATCGGCCTGTTGTTGCGCTTCCATCGGGCGGTCGCGCACGTCCTGAACGCTCAGCGCTGAGGCAATCACCAGCACCTCATCCAGCGCCTGGCGCGACCTCGCCTCCAGAATCATGCGTCCCACGCGGGGGTCCAGCGGCAGCCTGGCCAATTCGGCGCCCATCGCAGTCAGTTCATTGGCATCGTCGACTGCGCCCAGTTCATTGAGCAACTGGTAACCGTCGGCAATGGCACGGCCGGAAGGTTTTTCAAGAAACGGGAAGTCCTCCACCACGCCCAGGCGCAGCGACTTCATGCGCAAAATCACCCCGGCCAGTGACGAGCGCAGGATTTCAGGATCCGTGAACTTGGGGCGACCGACAAAGTCTTTCTCGTCATACAGCCGGATGCAAATGCCGTTGGCCACCCGGCCACAACGCCCGGCGCGCTGGTTGGCCGAGCTCTGGCTGATGGGTTCAACCAGCAGTTGCTCCACCTTGCTTCTGAAACTGTAGCGCTTCATGCGCGCGGTGCCTGCGTCAATGACGTATCGGATACCGGGTACGGTGAGTGAGGTTTCAGCCACATTGGTGGCCAGCACAATACGCCGACCGCTGTGGCCGTCAAAAATACGGTCCTGCTCGGCCTGACTCAGCCGGGCAAACAGCGGCAACACCTCGGTACCCCGCAACACCGGCTGATGACTCAGATGGCCGCGCAGGTGATCGGCGGCCTCGCGGATTTCACGCTCACCCGGTAAGAAAACCAGAATATCGCCACTGTTATGGATGTCACGCCAAAGCTCGTCCACCGCATCGGCAATCGCGTGGTTCAGGTCGTAGTCGCGCGCTTCTTCAAACGGGCGGTAACGCTGCTCCACCGGGAACATGCGCCCGGAGACCATGATGATGGGCGCTGGCCCCTTTTTTGAAGCGAAGTGGTCGGCAAAACGCTGGGCGTCAATGGTGGCTGAGGTCACCACCACTTTGAGGTCCGGGCGGCGCGGCAGGATCTGGCGCAGGTAGCCAAGCAAAAAGTCGATGTTCAGGCTGCGTTCATGCGCCTCGTCGATGATGATGGTGTCGTAGGCTTGCAACAGCGGATCGGTTTGTGTCTCGGCCAGCAAAATGCCGTCGGTCATCAGCTTGACGGATGCATCGCGGCCCAGCCGGTCCTGAAAGCGCACCTTGAAACCGACCACGTCACCCGGCGTGGTGTGGAGTTCTTCGGCAATCCGTTTGGCCACACTGCTGGCAGCAATTCGCCGTGGCTGCGTGTGGCCAATCAATTTGCCACGCGGAGCGGGTCGGCCATCGGACAGGATCCTGGGATAGTGGCACAGGCCGCGCCCCATCGCGAGGGCGATTTTGGGCAACTGGGTCGTTTTGCCCGAACCGGTTTCACCACAGACGATGATGACCTGGTGCTGGTCCATTGCCGCCATGATCTCTTGCCGTTTGGCAGAGACCGGCAGCGATTCGGGAAATTCGATTTTCAGAGGTGCAGACATGGGGTCGCCATTATCGAGGCTGCGTCCGCGCGCGGCTGAACGGTGCTAATTTCTTAGCCAAAATGGCATCAAGCGCTTTTACTTTATAGGTAGATAGCTATCTAATCGGGAGCATATCTCAGAGACCGAGTGGTGTGCTTAAGGTGTGGCTGGCAGGCGAGGTTCCGGGCCATTTGCCGCAAACCGTCAAGGCTGAAACACAGGCAGTCTGCCGGTCCGCTCAAAATCAAAGCCTAAATTCTGACCAAAACTCGGCCATTGCGGTTAGCTTTGATCGACCCGGATTTTTCCTTGTTGAAGATTGACCATGGAGTCGCCATCGAAAAGAATGCAGCGATCTTCAATGAAGTCAAACTCAATTTCCGTGTCAACGGCAAAATCAATGGCGCCAAACACCACCGACGTCAGCATGTGCTCTTTCAGCAACAGCTTGACCACCGTTTCCATGCCAGATGGCAGCGTGGAATAAACAAGAGCCCTGATCTTTCCGCCGGCGCCAATTTTCAGATACTCAGGGCGCACACCAAGCACCACTTTTTGATCGGCACGCACAGCAGCAGCGCCGACAGCTGTAAAGATGAAGTCCACACCTTTTGCCGCCACCCATCAGAAACAAAAAAGAGGGCGTAGAAATCGGTCGTGGCAAACCGCAAAATCACGGATAAGCACTTCAACCCCATCAAGTCCAGTATCGTACCCCTGAACAGCCAGCAAACCACCTATACCCCGGGCGAAGAGGGCCTCCTTGGCGAGGCCTCACCCGAATTCACCAGTCGGCAGGGTCATTTGAGGTGGGCCGCGCGCGACCGGGTTTGTAGGGCTTGGGTTTGTTTGCCGCTGCTGTTGATTGGACGACAGCAGGCGTAGCTGGTCCACCGCGGTTGGCCAAACCGCCAGGCGCGTTTCGATGCTGGCTCGCCCAAGAATATCGATGTTGCGAAAATCACAAGGGTTTCTACGTGGGTTAGTATTCAATCAAAGGTGTGATACTGATTTTGCGGCGGTTGAAATGCTAATCCGCTTTCCCAAGGCTCCACTGCGCAGGTAGCCCAACCCAAAGGAGAAATGAGTATGCCCGTCGCCGCTGAACTGCAGTATGAGACGCCCGTTCGTGAAATTGGTTATGTCCGCTTCAAAGTGAGCTTTGCGCAACAGCTGAATGTTGTCGCCACGGCCGATCAGTTCTCCACGGGATTTACGGATAGCCCGACGATCCAGCCAGGTGACGTGGCACGGCTGCTCGCGCAACCCGACAGCCGTGGCTTTGCATCAGCTCTTTTTGACTTCGCGAGCCCACGCCACACATTGCGAGTCAATGATTGGGCAACGCTGGGCGTGGTGTTGGACGTCGACTTCTGCTTCTTCAATGTGACGATTGCGGTGCCACCTGGCTTTTATGTTGAGGGGCGAGTCGGCTCGCAGACCGCGACTTCGAATTCGACGTGCACCTTGTCTTTCGGGCCAAGCCGTGCCGCCTGGATTGCTATCGGTATGCGCTTGGGGCCAGCATTTGGCAGTTTTGTCGGGCGCGTTGTCACGCCACTGGCGGCGCCGGGCGCTGCGCAGTCAACCCTGGGCGGGCTACTTGGCCCGATGCAATTCGCTGTTCCTCTCGGCATTGCAGTGCGAGACTTTGTCGTCGCTGTTTGCGCGGCGGCTCGTCAACGTGGCGTGCGCCGTGGGCAATTCAACGTGCTTGGCATGGCTTACGTTCGCGCCGTTTATGGCATGC
>NZ_JAGPBB010000063.1 GCF_018063565.1 Rhodoferax sp. | reverse complement strand
TGATGTTGAGCAGCTGGTGCTTCAATGCGGTCTTCAGCAATGCGAAGCCACCAATGTCGGTCTCCGAGTCGGGGATGGTCAGGCTGTTGAGCCAGTTGCCGGTGGCGTAGGCGTAAAAGTCTTTGCGGGGGCTGACCGACTTGTCCATGTGGCTGGGTGAGTAGCCCAGTGGGCCAACCGGCAGCACCGAGGCGGCTCGGGTGGGTCGCTCAATGATTGGCGACAGATTTGCAGCACTGGCACCGGCTGCCGATGCCAACAGTGGCGTGCAGACCAACAACGCGGTCAGGGTTTTGAGGGGTAGCCCCGTCAGTGGGTGACGCACAAAGGACATACTTCAAGCACTCCAAAAAATATGAATCTGCTGCGCCTGTCCCTCAAACTGGCAAGCTCCGAATAGCCCGCCAGAACCAACGGCGCATCAACCGTGGGCTCAATGCGCTACTTGATCAACGCGCGTCGTATTCGCAACGCTTTCTTTCGCCATTGGCCGGGTCGCCAAATTCACTGGTGGTACAGCGAATGTTTCGATCAACCTCTTTGGTGTTGAAGCGACCATTCACACCGAACCTGACGCGTGTGTTGTAGGGCACGCGGCAAGTGCCCTCCTCAGAGGCGCAATACACCCAATTGCCACCCCCGTAGCTCGGACGCTGGTAATTGCGGTACTCGGGGCGATAGCTTGACTGGTAACCCCGTTCATCCACCCCCTTGTTGTAACCGTCGCTGTAATCACGCGAGTTGTTGTAGTTGCTGTAGGGATGGTGGTATTGCCCGTCGCGAAAGCCGCGCTCGAAATCTGCCGTCTGGCGCTCGTCGTAATTGCGGTCTTCACGGTGGTGTGACTTGGAGGCCAAGGCCGCAATCCCAAGCAGAACGGCTGCACCCACGGCCACACCGGCACCGGTGCTCATGCCGTCAGCGTCTTTTTGATTGCAGTCGGCGTTGCCCACGGTGTCGATTTGCTGGTAGCGGCCATCTTCAGTGCGTACCCGCACGCACTTCTTGGTATTGCTTTGCCACCAATAGCTGTAAACGCTGGCGCCGCTTCGCGAGGTGTGATGCTGGATGTAACCACGCGATTGCATCTGAAACTCGCCCTCGCTGCCCCGTGCATCCAACAAATCGTTGATATCACTCGGCGCCGGGCTTTGGGCAAAGGCCGGGATCCCCGTCAGAGCCATTGATACGGCCAGCGATGCCGCCGTGAATTTGGAAAAAAGGCCAGCATTCCGGGGCTTGCGCATAAGGGACTCCTGTAGTTGAGCGGTTGATTCCTGTCAAAATTATGGCATCGAATTTAGCTGGATCCGGCCAGTATCGCGTCCAGAAATTGACCCATAGGTTTGACATTGGATGCTTGGCCAGCAAAGCGATTGGCCTACGCAATGGCTGATTGGATACTTGCCCAAGTCAACTCCGAGCAACGGACACCAACCCAGATGATGCGGCAGCATCCATGACAAAACTAATGACTATCGCCTTTAAGCGCAATATCGGTAATGGTTTATTGCTATTTATTCAGTAACTAAATGGTGCTCAATGGGTGCGCTTGGGCAGACCTGCCAAGCCGCCACGGCCGTTGTTGCGGTTCAGATACTCCTGAGCAATCGGTGCCAGCGCCGCGGACTTGATGCCCAGGGCGTCCAGACCGGGCAACTTGCCCGTCGCCACATTGGCCACTTTCATCGAGTCCAGATTATCCAGACTCATCATCGGTTCTCCCGGAGCCAGTCCCATCAGCGTGGCCTGCAAGCGCCCGGCCCATTCCGGCAAGGCAATGACCGGACGACCCCGGCCGGCCGCGACACCACTGAGTCGTGCCGAGAGCTGCACCAATTGGCGCAGGGTAAACACCTCCGGGCCAAAGGCCTCTATGGTTCGGGGTGATGGCAATGCACTGCGAGCCGACAGGCAAGCCAGTACCGCACTGGCCACGTCTTCCACCCAGACAGGCTGAAAACGCGCCGAGGCGCCGGCCAGCGGCATCACCGGAAAGACCTTTTGCAGGTTGGCAAACAGATTGATGAATTTGTCTTCTGCCCCAAAAATGACACTGGGCCGCAAAATACTCAAATCAAAACCCACCCGGGCTGCCAGTCCGGCCCCCGAACTGGTGGCGGCCTGGATCAGCACCGCCTCGCCCTCGCCTTTGGTGCGCAGGTACATGGAGGGCAACTTTTCTGGCTGCAGCGCATCCGCACCCAACGCGCTGACATGCACAACCTGGGCCACACCGGCCAGCGCACAGGCATGGGCGATCTTGCGCGCCAAGGCCACGTGGGTATGCTCGAACGCTGCCTGCGTGCCATGCAGGATCGCCACCAGATTGACCAGGGCATCATGTCCGGCCACCACCTGACTCAGGGCCGCGTCGTCATGGACGTCAAGCTCCAGCACGGTGAGCCCGGGCAGGTGCATGACGTGACTGGCATTGCTGCGACGCCGCGTGGGCAAAGTCACCGCCCAGCCCTCACGCACCAGTTTTTCACACACATGGGCACCTACAAAGCCGGTACCGCCAAGCACAATGATCTTTTTCATGAGTACCGATCATCCCTCAAATCGCGCAAGCACAACCTGCGCGCGCATCGATGCACCTTTTGCCATGCTGACAGGTTTGCCGTGGCGATGCGGGTTATGACGCCGGCTGCGCCCCCAAAACGCTTTTTCGCTTATCCTTGCAGCGCTGGGTGTCGGCTGTCACACCCGGCTTTCTTTCCACCTGTAACACCCGGGGTTTAACCATGTTGAATAGCTGGCGACGCACTTTATTGATAGTCACTGCGCTGGCCGCTTTGGCGGGTACAACGGCGCAAGCCCAGGACTTGGCGCCTCTGCGTGTCGGCTCCAAAATTGACACTGAAGGCAAGTTGCTGGGCAACATGCTGGTGTTGGCATTGGAAGGCAATGGCATTAAAACCGTCAACCGGGTCGCCCTGGGCAACACCAAAGTGGTGCGTACCGCGCTGATCAGCGGCGAAATCGACCTTTACCCCGAATACACGGGCAACGGTGCGTTCATGCTGGGTGACGAAGGAAACAAAGCCTGGAAAGACCTGCGAGCCGGGCATGCGTTGGTCAAGAAGCTGGATTTTGAGCGCAACAAGATCGTTTGGCTGGAGCCCGCCAACGCCAACAACACCTGGGCCATCGCGGTCCGCAAGGACCTGGCGAGCAAACACCAATTGCGTACACTGGATGATCTGGCCAGGTTTGCCTCCGGAAAGGAAGTGTTCAAACTTGCCGCATCGGCAGAATTCATGGAACGGCCTGACGCCATGCCTGCCTTCACGGCCGTGTACGGACTCAAGTTGCGGCCTGAGCAAACCCTGATTCTGGCGGGTGGCGACACGGCGGCCACCATTCGGGCTGCCGCAGAAAAGACCTCGGGTGTTAACGCCGCCATGGCTTATGGCACGGACGGCCCGGTCGCCGCACTGGGCCTGGTCATCATGCAAGACCCCAAAGGTGCACAGCCCGTGTACGCCCCCGCACCGTTGATTCGCGAGGAGGCACTGAAGCGCCAGCCGAGGGTCGCCAGCGTTTTGGAACCCATTTTCAAGTCTCTGGATGAGGTCACATTGCAGCAGCTCAACGCCAAGATCCAGCTCGAAGGGCAGGACGCTCGCAAAGTGGCCGGCGACTACCTGCGCAGCAAGGGCTTCATCCAATAAGCAGCGGTCGGCGTGCCGTCCAACGCGGTTTTGCTGCTGTGCAGCTCGCTGGCTGTGTGGGCGGCGTGGGCGTTGCCTTTGCTCCGAGTGGCACCCAACCGGTTGCTCTCCGGGGACCCGGTCTATCTGGTTGACCTGTTAAGCCCTGAGGCCTGGTGGGTGGTGTTGCTGCTGTTGGTGGCGGGACTGTTGCCGGGCCGGTTGATCCCCCCTTTCGGCAGCACCAAAAACCAGCCCATTGCGCTCATGTTGCTGATGATGCTGCTGTCTGCAAGTCTGCTGGCGCTGGCTGGCCGACACGCCAGCCATGTGGCCGCTGCTGGGTCCAGCCTGGCACGCACCTCGCTGGGTGCGGGTTTTTGGAGTTTGCTGGTGCTGGCCTGGCTGATCATCCTGGAAGCGCTCAACCGCGCCCAGTTCACGGGCTGGCGCAGAGTCGTCTGGCTGCTGCTGCTGGCTGCGCCGGTGCTGGCTCAAGTCGGCTGGGGTCAAGTGGATGACTTGTCGATCATGAAAGAGTACGTCAACCGCAGCGACGTCTTTTGGGAGGCGGTTTGGCGTCACATCCTGATTGTGGTGCTGGCGATAGCACCAACGGTGCTGCTGGGTTTGCCACTGGCCTGGAGCTGCCAGCACCTTGCCTGGCTGCGGCGAATGGTGTTTCCGGTGCTCAATCTGATCCAGACCATTCCGTCGATCGCTTTGTTCGGTTTGTTCATGGCGCCTCTGGCCTGGTTGGCGGCCAGTTACCCACCTTTGGCGCGGGCGGGTATCAGCGGTGTCGGGTTGGCACCTGCCGTACTGGCACTGTTCCTTTACAGTTTGTTGCCTGTGGTACGTTCTGGCCTGGCCGGCCTGGAACAGGTACCCGATGCCACACGAGGCGCAGCACGGGCCATGGGAATGTCCGGCTGGCAGGTGTTTCGCATGATGGAACTGCCATTGGCCTTGCCGATGGTATTGCCGGGCCTGCGAACTGCCGTCGTGCAGGCCATTGGCTTGACCGCTGTGACCGCGCTGATTGGCGCCGGTGGCCTCGGGACTTTGATGTTTGACGGTTTGTTCAGTGCTGCCAACGAACTGGTGCTGTTGGGCGTGCTACCCATCGTGCTGCTGGCAGTCCTGGCCGATGCGCTTTTCGATGCGCTGAACGCCTGGATCCGTGTGAGCGGTGCAATCGACTGTGGAGCAGCCAATCGATGATCGAGTTTCAGAACGTCAGCAAGTCCTACGCTGGCATTCTGGCGATTGATTCGCTCAGCTTGCGTGTTCAGCGTGGGGAATTTCTGGTGCTGATCGGGCCTTCCGGCTCAGGCAAGAGTACGGCGCTGAAGCTGATCAATCGTATGCTGGACCACGATCAGGGGCGAATCCTGCTGGATGGACAGGAAATCTACAGCTTTGACGTGCGCGATCTGAGACGACGTATGGGTTATGCCATCCAGTCGGTGGGTTTGTTCCCACACTGGACGGTGGCGCGCAACATCGGGACGGTGCCGCAATTGCTGGGTTGGCATCCGAATCGAATCGCGCAGCGGGTCAATGAACTGCTGACCCTGTTTGACATGGACCCCGGCTTGTTTGCCGAGCGTTTGCCACACCAACTGTCGGGTGGACAGCAGCAGCGCGTCGGTGTGGCGCGGGCGTTGGCGGCGGATCCGGCGGTGCTGTTGATGGATGAGCCCTTCGGCGCTCTGGACCCGGTGACCCGCGCGGTGTTGCAACTGGAGGTCAAACGCATCCACCAGCTGTCTGGCAAAACGGTTGTCATGGTCACCCATGACATGGACGAAGCTTTGCTGCTGGCGACCCGGATCGTGGTACTGCACCAGGGCCGGGTGGAGCAGGTGGCCACGCCCCTGGAACTCCTGTCCCAGCCCGCCAACGACTTTGTGCTGGATTTTGTGGGGCGTGCCGATCTCGGCATCAAACGCCTGTCACTGTTGCCGCTGGCGCCGCTTGTCAAACCTGGTGCCCGGATCGCCGGTGCCCCTGAGCTGTCTCTGGGGGCCACCTTGCGCGAGGCCGTGGCATGCCTGGCAGCGCACCAGGCAGACGCATTGAATGTGCAGGACAGCGAAGCGAATATCGTGGGTTGCGTCTACGCCAGGGACATCTTTCAGCCGCTTCAACATGGCTAAAGACGCCTCACCACCTTGGCCCACCCGCCGTGGCCACCTGGCGAGGCGCTGGTTCTCCGATCCCGTACTCTGGACGACCACGGCTCTGGTGGCGTTGGCATTTGGTCTGCCTCGTGCGCAACATCTGTTTGCCGCGCTGTTTCCGCAACAGGAACGTCCGGTCTATCTGCAGGAGCCTTTTGCAGAACTGCTGTGGCAGCATTTGCTGCTAGTGGTCGCCTCCAGCAGCATGGCGGCGCTGATCGGCAGTTTGGTTGGCGTGGCCGTGACCCGTGGCGCGGGCCGGGTGTTCAAACCGTTGGCGCAATCACTGGCCACGGCGGGTCAGACCTTTCCACCCATTGCGGTCCTGGCGCTGGCCGTGCCGACCGTCGGGTTCGGTGAACGCCCCGCGCTGATTGCCCTCACCCTGTATGGTTTGCTGCCAGTTCTTCAGGGGACGCTGGCTGGACTGGCGGGGGTGCCCGCCGCCATCAAAGAATCGGCACACGCCATGGGCATGCACCCATGGCAGGTCTTGTGGCAAGTCGAGATCCCGCTGGCACTGCCTCTTTGGGTGGCCGGACTGAGAACCTCGGTCATCATCAATATCGGCACTGCCGCGATCGCGTCCACCGTGGGTGCCAAAACACTGGGTTCACCGATCATCGTAGGCCTGAGCGGTTTCAATACCGCCTATGTGTTGCAAGGTGCCGTCCTGGTGGGTTTGCTGGCGGTGGCAGCGGACCTCGCATTTGAAAAACTCGCCCGCCGCGTGGCGTGGCGGGCCTGAGCCTTGCCAGCAAACATGCGTCCAACCCGGGTGGCAGAGGGACCAAACGCTGGGTTGTCGGCTCCAAACAACGCCGCCCACCCAGCCAATTGGCGCTGGACTCAAGTTTTCAGTTCATAGATCAAGACTCGGTCGCTATAATGTCAGGCTTTGCTGGCAAAACTCCGCTGCCTGATCAACTTTTTTAGCGGGGAATTTCGCAAGATCAAACCTTGGCCCGATCTTCCAGAGTTTGAAGTCTGCACATTTTGGATAACCTGACGTAATGACCACTATCCGTGTTAAAGAAAACGAACCTTTTGACGTAGCGCTGCGCCGCTTTAAGCGCACCATTGAAAAACTGGGTCTTTTGACTGACTTGCGCGCACGCGAGTTCTACGAAAAACCCACCGCCGAGCGCAAGCGCAAGAAGGCTGCTGCTGTCAAGCGTAACTACAAGCGCATTCGCGCCATGCAGTTGCCGAAAAAACTGTACTGATACGGTTTTTCCTGGCTGAAAGGCCCAAAAAAGCTCGCTGGGGACGCTCATGCGGGCTTTTTTTGTTTTCTAACTTCATTTTGGAACCAATGCCATGCCGCTCAAAGAACAAATCACTGAAGACATGAAAGCCGCGATGCGCGCCAAAGACGTGGCTCGGCTGGGGACCATCCGTTTACTGCTTGCTGCAGCCAAACAACGCGAAGTCGACGAGCGCATCGTGCTCGATGACTCGGCCATGGTGGCCATCGTTGACAAACTGATCAAGCAACGCAAAGACTCGGTGGCGGCCTACACACAGGCGGAGCGCCAGGATCTGGCCGACAAGGAAGAAGCCGAGATCAAAGTACTCGAGGCCTACTTGCCGCAACGCCTGACAGCCAGCGAAATCAAAACGGCCGTCGAATCCATCGTCAGCAGCCTGGGTGCCAAGGGTGCCGGGGAGATGGGCAAGGTCATGGCTGCAGTCAAAGCCCAACTCGCGGGGAAGGCCGATATGGCCCTGGTTTCTCAAGCAGTCAAGGCAGCATTGGCAGGTTGAGATCAAGGCGGAAACCCTCCCATGACCCGGCCACTGCGACATGCCCTGGTCTCGGTGCGGGAATTGCTGACCTCTGCCGGACCGTTTGCTGCGGTGGCTGCGGCAATGCTGGTGCTGGCTTACCTGTGGCTGGACCCCAATCCGCCGCGGCAGGTCACTTTAGCGACAGGTCCGGGTCAAAGTGCCTACGATGAGTTTGGTCAGCGCTATGCCAAGGCACTGGCTGCCTACGGCATCGAAGTCAAACTTGTCCCCTCAGAAGGTGCTGCGCAGAACCTTCAGTGGCTCACGGAAGGCCGGGTCGACCTCGGCTTTGTGCAGGGCGGAAATGCCACCCCAGAGCTCGATCATGCGCAACTGTCATCGCTTGGCAGCCTGTTTGTTGAGCCCTTGTGGCTGTTTTACCGAAGCCCCAGGGCACTGAATGGGCTCACCGAGTTGCAGCATTTGCGACTGAATGTCGGCACACAGGGCAGCGGCGTACCGCATTTGATGAGTCAGTTGTTTGCACTGAATCGCATGGACGAAGCGCAGCTCAAGCTCAGCCGGCTGGCGCAAACTCCTGCGACGGTCGATTTTCTGGAACACCGCCTGGACGCGCTGCTCTTCGCATCCGCACCCGAATCACCCATGGTGCAAATGTTGCTGCAGACACCGGGCGTGCGCCTGATGAGTTTTGGCCAAAGCGAAGCGTACTCCCGGCGTTTTGCGTTTCTGACCCCTGTGACCCTGCCACGGGGAGTGGTTGACTTGGCCAAAGATAGTCCGCCGCAGGATGTGCGCCTGGTCGCAACGACGACCACACTCCTGGCCAGCGCACAATTGCACCCGGCTCTGATGCAGTTGTTCGCACAAACCGCTCTGGCATTGCACGGATCGTCTGGCTGGTTCAGTCGTTCCCACGAATTTCCTAACGTCGAGCACACCGAGTTCGCAGTTGCCGAGGAAGCTCAACGTGTCATCCGCAACGGCACGCCACTGTTGCAACGCTACCTTCCCTTTGCCTATGCCAACCTGATTGAGCGCATGTGGCTGGCACTGGGCATCATTCTGGCGGTGCTGCTGCCCCTGAGCCGGATCGTGCCCCCCATCTACGAGTTCAGGATCCGGTCGCGCGTATTTCGCTGGTACGGCGAGCTCAGAAGTATCGAAGATCGTGCAGCTTTGCCCGATAGCGACCGCGCGGCATTGATTGAGGAGCTACAGCAACTGATCGGCCGGGTTGAAAAAATCACGGTTCCGCTTTCCTATGCTGACGAGCTGTATGCCATGCGTCAGCACATTGACATGGTGCAACGACGGCTGACTAAGCCTGGATATCAAGACTATTGAGCAGAGCGCTGTGCACCACCTCGTCCAGCGCGGCATCCAGAATCGTCGATCGATCTGACACCACCTGCAACTTGCCCTCGCTGGCCAGGCGCTCCAAAAGACGCCGGCTCATGGATTGCGTCTTGCCACGCGCACTGGTGAACAGGTACATGGTACTTTGCGGGCTCACCCAAGACAATTGCAGGCGTTGCGGTGCCCCCTTGGTATGCAACTCGATCCACGCTCCCACTTCCAATGTTTGCCCCCATGCCGATGCGACAACCCCCGTGAACAGTTCGGCATTTGATGCTTTCACGCTCTTGGGTGGCAGTTCATCCGGGAACACCATGAAACCTGAAACTTTAGCCTCAGCAGGACCCACCCAATGATCCTGATTGCCCAGCAGGCTTGCCGCCAGCCCCGGCGGACTGGCCTCCAAAGTGCCGCCAGATCGAAACGCCTGTTGATGAAGTTTCATCAACACGTCAAAAAAAGCACTGGTCTTGACCGAGGGATAGCCAATCGACCGCAAGCCCTCGCGCAAACCACTGAGCAGGCGAGCGACAAGTTTGGTCAGACGGTCGACATCGCGGCGGGTCAATTCTGGCTGGGCACTCCATAAAAGCTCGGACACCAGACCCTTGTAGCCACCCGGATCATCTGCTCCAGATTGGTCTTTCAGTTCCGCTTCGGCCATCACCACCGACCACGGACCGGTGAGGAAATCCAGCACCGCTGTCGGCACCTTCTGCGTGGCCGGAATCCCCTTCAACCGCGTGGCCATTTGCTCTGCCAGATCATTGCGTTTTTCGGCGTAGCTCAGCACCGCCACTGCACTGTCGATCTGACTGGCGATGGCCGTTCGGGCAGCGGGATCGTCCCATTCGCCCAGAAGACCGGCAAGGGCAATTTCAAATGGTTCACGGCTTTGCACACTGGCACTCGCCAGCGGACCCAAGTGACGCTGCAAGGAACGCAGGAAAACGCTGAAGTCTGGATCATCCGCCAGGCAGAAGGCCAGGCCCCTCTGGGGTACTTCGTGCAGCAAGCGCCGTGCTGGATGATGCCGGTCCATGAAAAATTGCGGATCCACCAGGACCAGTCGCAATAGGGCTGGCTCAAGCCGCTCCAGAACACCCCGCACCGGGGCCAGCAGTCGGGTATCGCGCACCAGCTGGTCGAGCATCAAGGAAACCACTTCCAGACTCAGCACCTGGTTCATGGTGGTGGCCTGCTGGATCAACTGTTCGCGCAGGGCGAGGTTGTGAGTACTGTCTGCATGAAAATCCGGCCGATGGCGCATCCGCTGCGCCATTTCGTCGACTTGCTGCATCTCTTGCAGGGCATCCAGAGCGGCCGGAACCGTACTTTCAAATGAGGTCTCAGTGCTCTGCACTGGCCCTTCGAGAGAGGTGCGGGCTGAATCAAACGGCGCAAACTTGGATGCAATTCCGGGCGCGGGCTCCTCGACCCCCCCCTTTGGACGACCGGACATCAATTGCCGCAATCGATCGAGTGTCAGCACGGTTTCGCGGTAGGCTGGCGTCCAGACCCGACGCGAGCCCGCGCGTGACCGACCGGCCTTCATGGTCATTGCGTCCCTGCCAGCAACCTCTGGCGTGCGATGCGCCGAAAACCCGACGGCTCGAAGACCATTGCGCCGCAAGCTGGAGGACCACTGACGGTAAAGAGCCGACAGTCCGACGCCCAGACTCTCCGCCATTGGCGGTAACCAAACCAGCCGTAGCGAGGCAGGAACGTCCAACTCCCTCATCAGTTGCAACAGGGCGAACACAAAGGACTCTGGCCGCAGAACATTGCGCTCGGGGACGACGTGACCATACCCCAACAGTGCACTGAGATAAGTATTGAACTCGGCCAAAGGCATTTCGACCAGCCTCATCATATGGTGCAAGGTACGGGCGATTTCCACCCGCTCCTGAACCTGTACCTCATCCATGAACCCAAGCTGGTCCAGATGCAGATCACGGGATGACGGCTCGACTCCTTGTGGTTCAGACGCGGGGCGGCTCATGAACTGTGCCTGTAGCAACTGCACAAATCGCTCAGCCATCGGTGCGGAATGCTGCGTCAGGAACTCGGCACCCTGCTGTCGATGCTGCGGTGGGCGTGAGCCACTTTTGCCCGAAAGATCGAGCCGCTCGCTCAGAAGCGCCGCCGCAATGGCCTGCAACAACAGGCTTCGGCCCGCCTGTGCTGCTTGCTCAAGCAGGGACTGGTACAGACTCTGCTGAGGTCCGGATGCCACCGCGTCGAACACGATCCAACACCTCGCTGAAGGCTACTTCAGGGCCTTGAAACGCATACGGTGCGGGCGGGCCCCCTCCTCACCCAGACGTTTTCTCTTGTCTTCTTCGTAATCATGGTAATTGCCGGCATAGAACACCCATTGACTGTCCCCTTCGCACGCCAGAATGTGGGTGGCAATGCGGTCGAGAAACCAGCGGTCGTGACTGATCACCATGATGGAGCCTGCGAACTCAAGCAGCGCGTCTTCCAAAGCACGCAGGGTTTCCACATCCAGGTCATTGGACGGCTCGTCGAGCATCAGCACGTTGCCACCGGCGATCAGGGTTTTGGCCAGATGCAAGCGACCGCGCTCGCCGCCCGACAGCATGCCCACACGCTTTTGCTGATCTGCGCCGTTGAAGTTGAAGCGGCCACAGTAAGCCCGACTGGCCATGGTGAACTTGCCAATGTTGAGCATATCCAGCCCGCCCGAGACGTCTTCCCACACCGTTTTTTCATTGGCGAGGTCATCACGGCTCTGATCGACGAACGCCATCTTGACCGTCGAGCCAATCTTGACCGTGCCACTGTCGGGCTGCTGTTGGCCTGAAATCATTCGAAACAGGGTTGATTTGCCGGCACCGTTGGGGCCAATGATGCCGACAATGGCACCGGCTGGCACCTTGAAGCTCAGGTTATCGATCAGCATCCGGTCACCAAACGACTTGCTGACGTTGGTGAACTCGATCACTTCGTTGCCCAAGCGGTCCGCCACCGGGATGAAGATTTCATTGGTTTCATTGCGTTTCTGGTACTCAAAGTCGGACAGCTCCTCAAATCGTGCCAGACGTGCTTTGCTCTTGGCCTGGCGCGCTTTGGGGTTCTGGCGTGCCCACTCGAGTTCTTTCTTGAGTGTTTTGGCGCGTGACTCTTCGCCCTTTTGCTCCTGCTCCAGGCGCGCCTGCTTTTGCTCCATCCAGGAGCTGTAGTTACCCTTGTAGGGGATACCAGCACCACGGTCGAGCTCCAGAATCCACTCAGCTGCGTTATCAAGGAAATATCGGTCATGGGTGATGGCGACCACGGTACCGCTGTAACGCTGCAAAAACTGCTCCAGCCAGTCCACTGACTCAGCGTCCAGGTGATTGGTAGGTTCATCCAGCAAGAGCATGTCCGGGTGCTCCAGCAGCAGGCGGCACAAGGCGACACGGCGCTTCTCCCCGCCAGACAACACACCAATCACCGCATCCCAGGGCGGCAGCCGCAACGCATCGGCAGCAATTTCCAGTTGGTGTTCGGAATCGGTGCCGGCAGTCGCAATGATCGCCTCCAGCTCCGCCTGCTCAGCGGCCAGTTTGTCAAAGTCTGCATCTTCCTCACCGTAAGCGATGTAAACCTCTTCGAGTCGCGCCTTGGCATTGATCACTTTGCCCATGGCCTCTTCCACCGCTTCACGCACGGTCTTGGTCGGGTCGAGTTGCGGCTCCTGCGGGAGATAACCAATGTTCAAGCCCGGCATCGGGATGGCTTCGCCTTCTATATCCTTGTCGACCCCTGCCATGATTCTCAGCAGCGTCGACTTCCCGGAACCATTGGTACCCAACACACCGATCTTGGCACCTGGGAAAAAGCTCAGCGAAATGTCTTTCAGGATATGCCGCTTGGGCGGGACGATCTTGCCGACGCGGTTCATTGAAAATACGTATTGGGCCATAGGACTTAGCTTGTGGTTTGGTGTAAAAAAACGTCATTATCGGCGCTCAGTCTCCCATGATCGGCAGTCCATGCGACAATTCAGCCCATCACGGGGCTTCAGTTGCCCGTGATGCCAGCAACTTGCTGGGAGCCAGGCCAAGCCCAAGGCTCCGTTTTTGATCCCGTCTGCCTTTGACTGAAATGGTGCCCAAACGCATCAACACAGGCTGACACCCTAGCGCCCTGGATGGGGTGCATCTCACAATGAAATTTGAAGAATTAAATCTGGCTCCGGCCATCATCAAAGCCGTGCTTGAACAGGGCTATGAAACCCCAACGCCGATCCAGGCGCAAGCCATTCCCTTGGTTCTGAACGGGCAAGACCTGCTGGGCGGCGCACAGACCGGCACCGGCAAGACCGCCGCCTTTGTGCTGCCGATGCTGCACAAACTCAGCAGCACCCCGGCACCGCGCAGCAAGTTTGGCGGCATTGGCATCCGTGCCTTGGTGCTCACACCGACCCGCGAACTTGCCGCCCAGGTGGAGGAGTCGGTCACGGTGTACGGCAAATACCTGGAATTGAGCTCGGCCGCCATCTTTGGTGGTGTTGGCATGAACCCGCAAATCAGCCGCATGAAAAAAGGTGTGGACATTCTGGTCGCCACACCCGGACGCTTGCTCGATCTGATGCAACAAGGCATGCTCGACTTGAATCAAGTCGAAATTCTGGTGCTCGACGAAGCCGACCGTATGCTCGACATGGGCTTCATCCATGATGTGAAAAAGGTGTTGGCTGCGGTGCCGAAAGACAAGCAGAGTCTGCTGTTTTCGGCCACGTTCAGTGATGAGATCCGCGAACTCGCCGCGACCCTGCTCAAAGACCCGCAGACGGTTCAGGTGACGCCGCGCAACACCACGGTGCAGCGCATCAGCCAGTTGATCCATCCAGTGGGTCGGGGCAAAAAGAAAGCACTGCTGGCGCACATCATCCAGGAACACAACTGGAGCCAGGTGCTCGTCTTCACCCGCACCAAGTTTGGCGCCAACAACGTGGCAGATTTTTTGACCAAGAATGGCATCAATGCGATGGCCTTGCATGGCAACAAAAGCCAGACCGCCCGCACCCAGGCGCTGGCCGACTTCAAGAGTGGCGACGTGCGCGCCCTGGTGGCCACTGACATTGCCGCGCGCGGCATTGACATTGACGACCTGCCACACGTGGTGAACTACGACATCCCCAACGTCTGCGAAGACTATGTGCACCGCATTGGCCGCACCGGTCGCGCCGGTGCTGAGGGGCAAGCGGTCAGCCTGGTGAGCCTGGACGAAGAAGGTTTCATGCAGGCGATTGAGCGCTTCACAAAACAGGATATCCCGGTGCAGGTGTTTGATGCCTTTATGCCCGAGCCGGGTGAAAAGGCCGAACCCATCGCAATGGGGCGTCAGACTATCTGGGGCGGCGCAGGCAAACCACCCAGTCGTGAGGTCATGATGGCTGCTGCCAAAGCGGCCCGTACCGAGATGCTGACGCGGGTGCGTGAGCACAAAGGCTCCGGACCGTCACGCAACACCGGTGCACCCGCGCGCGGGCCGGCCGCCGGCGGGCGTCACAATGCAGGTGGGCGCAAACCGCGCGGCTTTGGCGCTGACATCCGCACTGATGCGGCAGGGGTCGATGACTTCGACAACGCCGATGGCGGCCACAACGCACAGCCACGCAGTCATTTGTCGGCAGCAGAGCAGGCGGTGCGCGGGCCAGGTCAACGCCCGGCGCGCGGCTACGGTGGTGGCAATGGCGGTGGTTATGGTGGTCCGGTTGGGCTCAGCGGTGGGTCATCACGCGCCGGCGGCACAGGTCAGCCGGACCCCATGCGAACCAGCGTCGACATGATGGCCGACCGTGGTCCCAGGCGTAACAATTTTGGCGGTGGTAATCGCAAACCAAGCGCCGGCGGCGGCTTTGGTGGTGGCGCAGGCTTTGGCGGTGGCCCCGGACGCACCGGGGGCGGCAACCGCTCGGGTAGCCGCGGCCGCTCCGGCAATTCAGGCGGCACCCGATGATCTGGTCAAGGCCTCTAAATTCAGCCTTTTGACCTTCTAGCGCTTACTGAATATATGATTGATGCTATATCTATAGTATCAATCAAAGACTTTACCACACCGCCAGAAGGTGTCTAGCCGCGCACAAACAGCGTCACCAGTGGATCCGCCCCAACTTGTCGGCTCCAATGACCGTGCAACGTTGCATCAAACGCTTGCCCCTCGGGCACAACGTCGGCCGAATAAAAATGTTGCCCGGGGCCAAATAGACGCGCACTGCCATCCTGCAGGCTGATCTCCATCTGCCCGCTCAGGATGACCACCCACTGCGGATCGGTGGTGCAGTGGAAATGGCTACGAAAACCGACTGGGCTGATCCGCAACTGATAACCGCCACTGGGCATCAGCGCGGAGAGCGCCGACTGCACCGTGCCGTGGTCGAGCGCCACGTCCTCGTCGCGAAATCTGGCCCGACCGTCACAATCCGTAAAGAGTACAACTTTGGTGAAGCTTGGCATGTTGCCCCCTTCTGGGTCAAAAGCCCGTAGTTTATTCACACTCGATCCAGACCTGATTGCAACCATTGGCCTTGGCGGCATACATGGCGGCATCCGCTCGCTTGAGACAATCCTCCGGACTGTGCGACGGGTCGCTCAGCACAATGACACCGACGCTCGCACTGCCCTGGTAGGGGACCGGTGTATCTCGCTTGACGAGATCAAACGGTGCTTGCAACAATTGCAGCACCTTGTCAGCCACCAGCTGACCATGCCGGCGCGCCAGAGTTTCACTCGACCCCGCCTCATTGAGAACGATGGTGAACTCATCACCCCCCAACCGGGCCACCGTGTCGACGGTCCTGACACAGGCCTCAAGCCGCCGCGCCACCTGCTGCAGCAATAAGTCGCCAACGGCGTGTCCATGCTGGTCATTGAGCGCTTTGAATTTGTCCAGGTCCAGATAAATCAGAACGCCACAGTGCCCACTGCGCGACAAACCGGCCAGCACTTGCTGCAAGCGATCCATGAACAGACGGCGATTGGCCAACCCGGTGAGCGAATCGTGAAAGGCCAACTGGCGAATCATCTCTTCATTGCGCTTGCGAAACGTGATATCACGACCAACGCCCCGGAACCCAATACAGGCACCCAGCGTGTCAAAAACAGGCTCCCCACTGATCGATTGCCACACGACACCCAACTGAGGGTCCCGAACCGGCAACTCGAAATCATGAAATGGCTGATGGGCGTCCAGCAGATTCTGATAAATGGCCCACTCATCGACGCTCAAATCAATGTAATCGAGCTCCTGACGTGTTTTGCCAATCACCCGTTGGCCCACACCGGCACTTTGACTTCGCTGTCCGACATCCAAACGGACAAACCTGAATTGCGTGTCCAGTTCCCAATACCAGTCACAAGAGAGCGCATTCAATGCCCTGAAGCGGGCTTCGCTGGCCTGCAGATCGAGCAGGTTCTGGTGCTCAACCGTGATGTCCTGCACGGTTCCTTCAAAGTACAAGGGCTGGCCTTGGGCATCGCTGACGAGATGGGCGTGTTCACGCACCCAGATACGTTCACGGGTCTTATGACGATAGACCTGCGAGACAAAATCGATCACACGCGTTTCGGTGTACAACAACTCAATGAACTCGGCGCGCCGCTTCGGCTCGCAATACCACTCATTGGCAATGTCGTCGACGGCTGCCAGCATTTGCGCTTCACTGTCATAACCGTTGAGTCTGACCAGTGCCGGGTTGGCGCGTAGCTGCCGGCCGTTTGGACTGGACCGGTAGGCCCCGATCGGCAACAGGTCAAACAGACTGGAAAAATTGTCATCCACCAACAAAACTCTCCCTTGCGCCTCCAGGCGGACTTGCCCAAAGACAAGGCGAGATTAACTCAATTGCCGGCAAAAATGAACATCAAGCCGCGCAAAATCGGCGCAGTGCTGGCATCCAAGCAGCGATTTTCGGCCTCTGGTCGCACGCCAGCGTTGACTGGCGAAAAAATTTCAGAGCACTTTGGCTTCTTAGAGCCAGCTACAAGCGCCCTGCTCGGCACTGCCCGCGTGGCGTCGCAGGTTGGCGAACAGTTCACGCCCCATGCCGCTGCCGTTACGCAGATGTAAATCGTCCGGCATGGCGGTGACCACGCGGGCGCGCCACTCGTCGTCTCCGACCATCACCTGCAAAGTGCCCTCACCGGCATCCAGGCGGATCACGTCGCCGTCGCGCACTCTGGCCAGAGGTCCACCCGATGCGGCTTCAGGCGACACATGAATCGCCGCTGGCACCTTGCCTGAGGCACCACTCATGCGGCCGTCGGTCACCAACGCCACCCGAAACCCCTTGCCCTGCAGCACCGCCAATGGAGGCGTGAGTTTGTGCAACTCCGGCATACCATTGGCTTGTGGCCCTTGCCAACGCACCACACAAACGACATCCCGATTGAGCTCATTGGCGGCAAAGGCGGTGTGCAAGGCGTCCTGTGAATCAAACACGCGGCAGGGCGCTTCAATCACATGGCGGTCATCGGGTACCGCCGATATCTTGATGACGCTGCGCCCCAAATTGCCGAGCAACAGTTTCAGTCCGCCGCTGCCGCTGAACGGTGCACTCACCGGGCGCACCACAGATTCGTCCTGGCTGGCTCCAACCGGCACCCAGCGCAGCCCACCGTTGCCATCGGCCCGCGGTACGCTGCAGTACTCACGCAAACCACCCGGGCGGTTGGTCAACACGTCCGGGTGCATGAAACCGCCATCCAGCAGTTCTCGAATCACATAGCCCGGGCCACCCGCCGCCTGAAACTGATTCACATCGGCATTGCCGTTAGGATAGACCCGACTGAGCAGTGGCACCACATCCGACAGTTCCGAAAAATCGTCCCAATCGAGCAGAATGCCGGCTGAACGCGCCACCGCCACCCAATGAATCAGGTGGTTGGTCGAGCCACCGGTGGCAAGCAGGGCGACCATCGCGTTGACGATGCAACGCTCATCCACCACATGGCCGATCGCCGGACATTTGAAATCACCATGTCCCAGAACCGTGCGCAGGGCTTCACGCGTCAACTCATCTCGCAGATCTGCACCGGGATTGATGAAGGCGGTACCCGGCACATGCAAGCCCATGGCCTCAAGCAACATCTGATTGCTGTTGGCTGTGCCATAAAAGGTACAGGTGCCCACCGAGTGATACGCCGCTGATTCGGCCAGCAGCAGTTCATCGCGCCCCAGCAACCCCTGCGCTGCCTGCTCCCGCACCTTGGACTTCTCGCTGTTTGACAAACCCGAGGTCATTGGGCCAGCCGGTACAAAGACGGTGGGCAAATGACCGAAGTGCAAGGCACCGATCAAGAGGCCCGGGACAATTTTGTCGCACACACCCAACATGAGTGCACCCGCAAAAACGTCATGACTGAGTGATACCGCCGTTGCCATGGCGATCACGTCCCGCGAAAACAGGCTCAATTCCATCGCCGGCGTACCCTGAGTCACCCCATCGCACATGGCAGGCACACCACCTGCCACCTGGGCTGTCGCCCCGTGCCTGCGCGCCTCGGCCTTGATCAGCTCCGGATACTGCTGAAACGGGGCATGTGCAGACAACATGTCATTGAAGGCGGTCACGATACCTATGTTGGGCGCGCGCTCAGTCACGACCCGCAGCTTGTCATTGCCTGGCATCCCGGCAAATGCGTGCGCCACATTGGCGCACCCGAGCCGCTGCACCCCCGGTCGGCGTTGCGCGGCCACGTCGATCTGCGAAAGATAGGCACGACGCGTGCCCTCGCTGCGGGTACGAATGCGCTGGGTCACGGCCTCTACGGTGGCGTTGAGTTTCATGGTTTCATTGAATTTAAGTAACTTAATTACACAATGGTAACCCAGACTCTCTGTCAGCGCCTGCGCACCGGATACCAGGCGGTTACCAACAAAAAGACCCGAACGGATCGGGTCTCCTGATTGGGAACATGGTGCCTACACCATGACGACCCTATTCCAGCTTTACTTCGACACGTCGCGCTTGCTCAGCGGGTCCGGCGGCCTGGGTTTGCTCGGGTTTCTTCAGCTCAATGTGGTCTGCTGCCACACCCAGTTGTTGCAGCGCATCACGCACGGCCACGGCCCGCTGCTTGGCCAGTTCTGCGTTGATTGCGGCATCGCCGGTTGCATCATGGAAGCCGCTGACCAGCACTTTCTTGCCGCCTTTGGAACCCTCAACCACTGCTGCGAGCGCCTCCTTGGCACCGCCAGCCAAATCGGCCTTGGCGGAGGCAAAATAAAACTTCACAACACCGTTTTCAACAGCAACCGAAGCGCCATCAGCACCAGTACTGGCGGCGGCAGATGCAGCAGCCGAAGGCCCTACGGCCACCATTGCAGGCACCGACTGAGCGCCTTTGGCATACACCGAAATACCGATGACAAACGCAATCACCAACGCGATCACACCAAAAACCACGCCCAGGACAATTCCTTGGGTCTCATCTGTTTGAGAAGACATTCCATTCACTCCGGTTGATCAATCAAACTGAATTGTAAAACCTTGCCGCTGGCGGACCATTTCACGACCCAAGCCCCACCCTGCTGTTGCGTGGAGGACGGGTGCATATACTCAAGGCATGAGCCACATTGCCGACCTGCGAAAGAGTTACGAGCGAGCCGAGCTGAACGAGGAAGCTTGCCACCCCAATCCACTGAATCAATTTGAACAATGGCTGAATGAAGCCATTGCCTCCGAGGTACCAGAGCCCAATGCCATGACACTGGCCACCGTGGCCAGCGATCTGCGTCCAAGCACCCGCGTGGTGCTGATCAAGGCCTACGACGAACGTGGCATCGTCTGGTACACCAACTTCGAATCTCGAAAAGGCCAGGAATTGGCTGGCAACCCCTACGCAGCATTGCAGTTTCATTGGGTTGAACTGGAACGTGTGGTGCGCATCGAAGGCTTGGTTGAAAAAGTCAGCGATGAAGAGTCTGACCAGTACTTTCATAGCCGACCGCTGGACTCACGAATTGGTGCGTGGGCCAGTCCGCAAAGCCAGGTGATCAGCGGGCGCGGCGTGCTGGTGGCGAACGCAGCGCGTTACGGCGCACAGTTCTTATTGCAGCCGCCCCGCCCACCCCATTGGGGCGGCTACCGCCTGGTTCCGGACCAATGGCAATTCTGGCAAGGACGCAAAAGTCGCCTGCATGACCGCCTGCGCTACACACTCCAAAGCGACAACCACAACAGCTTCGAGGGCTGGATCAGGGAACGCCTGGCACCGTAACCAACGGGTCAGTGCATACCAATTGGCAGAAAAAATCTGTCAGTAGCCAATCCTCACGCACGGGAGTGCGACTGACCTCAATCAATGATGAAATGGTGGCTTCCGACAGCGCAGTGTTGGGCAGCAGTTTGCCGCGCAAGATGGCCTGTTGCAACCCATCATGCGCTTGGGTTGTATGGACTCCAACACGATTCTGGACCCGGAGAAAATTGTCCACATCCAATTTGGAAGGGATGGCGCGAAGTGCACAAACCGTGCTCTCCATCAACACCAGCAAGCACCCGATCATTCTGCTGATGATTGGTCTGACCACACCGCCAGCGGCAACCTGCCTGTTCATATGCGCCAATATCGGCAAGACAACACGACCTTCGGTGAACAAGGAAGTGTGGCAGGTCAAAGCGTTGGCATCAAACCAGGAACCTCAGTAGTGACATCACCAGCGTGATGGTCACCAATCCCAGCACCGACGACACTGCCATGCTGGCGGTTACCAGGTCTTGCGCCACCTGGTACCGCTGGGCAAACAAGAACACGTTAGCCCCCATTGGCAGGGATGCGGCGACGATCATCACCGTCAAGTCGAGCCCGCGCGAACCAGCCAACCAAGCGACCCCTGCCACCAGCGTTGGCAACACCAGATTTTTCAGCAGACTGATGCCCAGGGCGGCGCGCAGTCGGGGGCCAACATGCACCTGTGTCAAGGTAGCGCCCACCAGCAACAAGGCCACCGGCCCGAAGGCATTACCCAGCAATTGCAGTGGACGATCCAGCACCTCGGGAATGACCAGACCGGTCTGGGCGAACAGCAAACCAATGATGATGGGCAACGGCACCGGGTGAATGATGCCGTTCTTGATGGCACTCAGCACAGTTTGCCAGGCGTGGCGCGGAGGCGCAGCCCCAAGCGCCTGGCCAGAACGAGCCAGTTGACGCGCTTCCATGATCTCCAGCACGATGGTGGCCACCGTCAGCAAAATCAGTGCGTGCACCGAAATGAGGGTCAGCAGCAACACCAGCGCCGCCTGTCCATAGGCCAGCCCGATCAGTGGAATGCCGATCATCACCGTGTTACTGAAAGTAGCGGCCAGTCCCAGCACGGCGGCACGGGTGTTGTGGCCCTGAGCCACAAACACGACGGCGTACAAAAGGGCAACGGCGACAAAGTACAGCGCCACCGGTTTGAAATTAAGTTGCTCGATGTGTACCGAACTCATGGCGCGAAACAACAAGGCCGGTGTCAGCACCACAAAAACCAGGTTTGATAGATCCTTTGTCGCTTCAGCCCTTATCCATCCTGAACGACCAGCTATGACACCAATAGCAATCAACAAAACCACCGGCAGCAGCGACGAAAACACGGGATTGTTCAAAATGGTCGGCTTCCAAGGGAAAACCCTCATTCTGTCTGAAATCCCTCACCGCTTGGCCGCGCGAGTTCGCCAAGCCCAGGGTTTAAGCACCAAAGCGTCGAAGTTCAGTGCTCGGATCGTCAAAAGTGGGCAGGTGGGCACCAGGCGCTGCCAGCGCAATGCAAGCACCCGCGCGGGCAAACAGCGGCAGCGTCGCCAACGTCGCTGGCACCTCATGCGCCTGACCCGAAACAAATGACTCGCCAGTGTAAAAATCAAACCAGGCTGCCGGACCTGCAGGCAGGTACACCCGACGCGTCAAAGCGCCTTTTTCAACCACAGGAGCCACCAGCAGCGCGTCACCCAACATGAAATCGTCGCTGTCGGTATAGCAACGGTCATCATCGGGAAAATCGTAAAACGTGGGGCGAATGATGGGCTGGTGTAGCGCGTGCGCCTTCTCGAACAAGGACCACAGATAGGGCAGCAGTTGATAGCGCAGGCGAATCGCAGCGGCCACATGCACCGTCATGTCAGCGTGCAGCCAGGGCACGTTGTTGATGCCACCAGCCTTCCAGGAGTTCATCACCATGCGTGGATTCAGGCAGCACGCCTGAACCCAGCGCACAAAGAGTTCGGGCTCGGGCACCGGCCCGGCAAAACCGCCCACGTCATGACCGACATTGAACATACCCGAGAGCGACATCTGCAAGCCGGTGCGGATGTTCCAGCGCAGCGTCTGCCAACTGGTGGTGTTGTCACCCGACCAGGTCTGGGCGTAGCGCTGGATGCCCGGCGGCCCGCCCCTAGTCACCGTGAAGTTCTCTAAGCTTGGAACCCGTCGGCCCTGCGCCTCAAAGGTGGCTCGGGTCATCAGCAGCGCGTGCAAGGGGCGCGCACGGTGGATGGGCATGGCCTGGCCAAAACCGTGGCACTGCGCGGCATCGTCCATCACGCTGTACTCGTTGT
>NZ_JAGPBB010000133.1 GCF_018063565.1 Rhodoferax sp. | reverse complement strand
CCGCTGGGCATGCGTTTCACACGCAATCCGAGACGCTTGGCGGTGGCTTCGACCAGCGAGATGCTGTCCGGATCAAAGTCCACCGGTTCAAAGCGCGCCAACTGGCGGCTCGACAGTGTCACGCCTTCAGCGCTGGCGATGTCGTTGGCAAAGCGATGCAGGCGTTGTTCAGCAAGCTGTAGCGCAGCCTCATCGGTGTTACGCAGGTCAACCGTCAGCACCGCCTTGTAGGGAATCACATTGACCAGGTTCGGCGACAGCTGGATGGCACCCACCGTTGCAACCTGGTTGGCCCCCATATCACTCGCGATTTGCCGGGCGTAGTTGGCAATGGCGAAAGCCACGTAGCCGGCATCGTGACGCAGTCGCATCGGTGTTGTGCCGGCGTGGTTGGAGACCCCCAGCACAGTGAATTCGGTCCACGAGATGCCTTGCACGCCATCAACAGCGCCAATATGAAAGCCTTCGGCTTCGAGCACCGGACCTTGCTCCACATGCAGTTCCACATAGGCCTGCACCTGGGGCTGGCCGCAGGGCTGCGGTCCGGCGTAGCCAATGCGTTCAAGGCACTCGCCGACCGTGGCACCATCAATGCCGACGGTGGACAGTGCGGCATCAAGCGCCATGCCGCCGACATAGACCAGGCTACCCATCATGTCGGGGTTAAAGCGCGCACCTTCTTCATTGGTGAAAAAGGCCACTGCCAGCGGTCGGCGGGTTTGAATGCCCGCATCATGGAGTGTCTGGATGACTTCAAGGCCGGCCAGCACACCCAGATTGCCGTCGTAGTAGCCGCCGGTGCGAACCGTGTCGATGTGCGAACCAGTCATCACCGGTGGGCCGCTTTCGGTGCCGGGGCGCACACCCACCACATTGCCAATGGCATCGATGCTGACCAATAAACCAAGCTCGCGCATCCAGCGTAGCACCAGGTCCCGCCCAGCACCATCTTCAGCGCTGAGCGCCAGGCGACAGATGCCATCGACGGTGGCACCAATCTGGCCCAGCTCGTGCAGCCGGTCACCAAGGCGGGTGGCGTTGATGCGCAACGATGCAGTATCAGAGTTCATGGAGGCTCTAGTCAGGCTTGGTTTTTATGTGTGATTTTTGCTTCAAATTTCGCCAGCGAATCCATTCAAACTGGGAGAAATTGTAGTCTTCAGCTTTGCGCCAACAGCGCCGTGGCGATCCAGTTTCATAAAGCTAGAAAGGCGCATGGCTGGCCTAAGCACGCACCCAGCCGTGGCTGAAAGGACTCGATTGGCGCATGTCACCGATCCAGACGCCGTCGAGCTCGGGATGGTCATGGGCCAACTGCGCGAGCATGGCCGGCACGGATGCATCGTGTGCGCCTTGCGTGTTGACCAACCAATGCCGCGCGGCGTGAGCGGGCGCGTTCTTGAACATACCTTCGGGGTGCGCAAGCAGGCGGCCCAAGGCGGCCTGGTCAATTGGTTCGCCGGCGCAAAGTCCGGTAATGGCAGCAAACTGCGGCCACCGATGGATATCGTCCGGATTAGCGGGGCAACCCAAGGGCGCAGCACCGGTCAGCGCGATGACGGTGTTGCTGCTACGAGGCAGGCAGGGCTCGTGTGCTGCGGGTGCTTTCAGCGCGCAATGGCGTGCACCGTCGGCCTCCACCAGAATCACATCTGCGACGGCCGGACTCTTGAGCTTATCGATTTCATCGGGTTCGCAGCCGATCATCTTGCCTTGGGAGACATCGAAACGACTGAACAGCACCACGATACCCGGCGCACTGGATAAACCGCGTAAGGCTGCCAGGCGCTGCGCAAAATCTGGTTCGATCAGCACCGTTGCACCGTATTTCGGCTCTGGCGGAAACATTCGTGTGGTGGTGGTCACCAGAACCCGTTGACCGCCGGCTGCCAGCGTCTGAGCCAGCCAAAATAGCGTGCTGGTCTTGCCGCCGGCACCGACCAGGCTCACCACGGACGGCAATTCAGCACCGACGCAACGCCCAAGGAACGCGCTGTTGCCAGGAGAAGGCAGGAAATGCACACCGGTCATCACCCGATGCAAGCCTTAGGCCAGTGCATCCATGCGCTGCCACAGCTGCGCCGCCACCTTGCGTGCTTGCGCATAGATCGGCTCCACATCAAACGGGAATGCACGGTTCTGGTAAACCATCAGGCCGTTGACCATCACGCTGTCAACGCTGGCAGAGTTCATGCCAAACGCCAAGTGACCTCCGACGTTCTGTGCCACCAGCGGCGTCGGGCTGTCGTAATTGCAAATCGTCAAATCAGCCTGATAACCCGCTTCGATGCGCCCGAAACGTGCGCCAAAATTGCGTTCAAGCAAGGTGTTGCCATTCCACAAGAAGCGCGTAAAGCTGTCAGGCCACAGGCTGCCACCCCCGTCGCGGTGCTTGAAGTAGGCGAATTTCATTTCCTCAAACATATCGGCACCAATGCCGTCGGTACCGAGTGCCAGGTTGCGAACCGCCGACAACTTGTGGTTGTAACCCACGTTGTTGTTCATATTGGAGCGGGCGTTATGCACCAGGAAGGCGTCGCGTTCATTCAGAATGGCGATGTCGGCATCGGACAGATACAAACCGTGCCCAATCAGCGTTTTGCTATCAATCAAACCATGCGCAGCCAATCGCTCGATCGGGTCCTGGCTGTAGCGGTCATGGCTATGCGATACATCGTAGCGGTCTTCCGCCACATGAATGTGCAAACCACGGCCAGTCGCCTTGATCGCATCACCAAGCATTTCGAGACCGGCATCGGACACCGTGAATGGCGCATGTGCGCCCAGGTGGGCTTCCATCAAGTAAGGCTCTTCACCCTTGACCTTGGCATCATCAATCAGGCGCGCGAATGCCAGGTTTTCGTCAACGCCAGCGCGCAGCTCTTTTTCGCCGCCATTGCGGTCGGTGGTTTCATAACAAGTCATACCGCGCAGCCCAGCTTTCAGGAAGCCCTGACGCAGGGTTGCCAACGATCCGGCGATGAAGTTGGGCGATGCGTGGTGATCGATCACGGCGGTGCAGCCACTCTTGATCGCTTCCAGCGAGCAGATGAGGCCGCTGTAATACACCGACTCCTCGTCGAGCGCACGGTCCAGCCGCCACCAGAGGTTCTTCAGGGTCGAGATGAAGTCGGGGCAGGGCTTGATATTGGCCATGATGCCGCGCGCCAGGCCGGAGTAAAAGTGGTTGTGCGCGCAGACAATGCCTGGCATCACCAGCTTGCCTTTGAGGTCAAGCACTTGCGCTTGCGGGTACTTTGCGGCAAGGCCAGCGCCAACTTCCCTGATCTGTGTGCCATCAATGGCGATCTGCACGTCACCCAACAGTGTGGCCGGTTCAAACTGCAAAGCGGTCAGGTTTTTCAGGATCAGCATGGCGGGTTGCTCCTTATGCTTCGACTGCACTCAACAGGTAGCCATGGTGGCTGACCACGCGGCTGGCGATGCGGCACAAGTCCACCAGTTCTGGCGGCACGTCTCTCACCGCGCCCGCGCTGTCGATGCTCAGCTCAAATACCTTGCCGTCCTGGCGCACGGTGAGTTTGCCTGCCTCGACCATGAAGCCGGAATTGCTGCTGTTGGCAAAGTCTTGCGGCAGGTTGAAGATCGTGATCTTGTCCTTGTACGGACGTCCTTGCCATGGGCAAAATTGGGCGCAGTTGCCGCATTCATTGCAGTAGGCATCAATGTGCAGTGTCTGCGCGCGGTCCTTGAAGCCGGGCACCGCAATCGAGATATTGGCGCGGTTCGGGCACACATCGACGCATTTGGCACACACGTAGTTGCATTCCAGACAGCGTTGGCCTTCTTGTTTGATGAAGGCATCGAACGCGTCCTTTTTGACAAAATTCACCACCACGGCACCCTTGCGCTGGGTGATTTCCTTGGGATCGACGTTCAACCAATACTTTTGGCCATGGTGGCTCTTCAGGTTCTCACGCTTGAGAATCTCATCTGTGGCGCGCCGGGCGTCCCCGATGGCCGCAACGATGGATGACGGCCCGTGTTGCACATCGCCGATCAAAAAGACGTTTTCGCGCGCAGTCTCGCCAGATGTTTGGTGGACTGCTGGCCAACCGTCTTCACCCAACGGAACGCCCATCGCCTTGAGCACATCACCATCGGCCTGCTCACCAATGGCTGTGATCAATGCATCCATCTTCAGCGTGATGGTGCGGTCGGTTGGCATGGGGCGGCGGCGGCCCTTGTCGTCAGGCGCACCAAGTTCCATCACACGACAAGTGACGGTGCCGTCGTCATCAAAAGACTCGGGATTGGTCAGGAAGTGAAACTTCACGCCGTCCTCAACAGCCTCTTCGTACTCTTCACGGTAAGCGGGAATTTCGTTAAAGCTGCGCCGATAGATGACAGTCACATCCTCAACACCCGGAACGCGCAGCGCAGCGCGCGCGCAGTCCATGGCGGTGTTGCCGGCCCCAACCACGGCGACATGGTGGCCCAGGTTGAGCTTTTCGCCGTCGTTGAAACGGCGCAAAAACGGCAGCGACTTGTAAAGGTTGCGATTGTCGCCACCGAGTTGGATGCCACTATTTTTGTCGGTGCCGATGCCGATCAGCACATACTCAAATCCTTGAGCTTTGAGTTTGTCAACGCTGAGCTGCGGATCGCAGCCATACACAAATTTCACGCCGTGGTCAGCCACGAAGTCGATGTCGTGCTGCACCAGTTCGCCCGGACTGCGAAAGCGTGGAATCACGTGGCGTGGCACGCCGCCGGCGGCCTGCTCACGATCGAACAGCGTGACCGCGTGGCCGGCACGCGCCAGGAAATACCCGGCGGCCAGGCCGGCTGGCCCCATGCCCACTACGGCCACGGCGTTGCGCGAGCCGGTACCAGCGGGCTTGTGCCAACGGCGGCGGTATTCGTCCCAGCCTTTTTCCAGCGCGATTTTTTTCATTTCGCGGATATTGAGCGGGCCTTCGTAATCGAGCCGCGTGCAGTTGGATTGACACTGATGATCGCAAATGTGCCCGGTGATCGCCGGCAGCGCATTGGTGCGGTAGATGACATCCAGCGCATCGGCGTAGCGACCCTCGCTGACCAGGCGAATGTACTCAGGGATGTCCTGGTGGATGGCGCAGGCGGAGACGCAGGGCGCAACGTAACAATCGGTCAGCGGCAGCGCGCTGCCAGTGTCGATTTCGTCCTTGGAGCGCCAGGCCTTTTGCGTGTAGTCCGCAGTGATCGACTTGGCCGCCAGCCGTTCGAGCTTGGCGACATCAACCCGACCCATCTGCCAGGCGTCTGAAGCGTCCAGCGCGCGCGCGCATTCGAGCAAGCGCAAATAGCCGCCGGGCTTGAGCAGATCAGTAGCCAGGGTGATCGGCCGGATACCGGTCTCGAAAATCTCTCGAATGTTGTACAGGCTGGCACCGCCTGAGTAGGAAATTGGCAGCCTGCCATCGAATTCACGTGACAGCAGCGCCGCCACGTTAATCGACAGCGGAAACAGAGCGCGGCCCGACATGTACATTTCTTCGCCCGGCAGCGCGCCCTTGTGGTTGACTGCGCCCAGCGTATTGGTCAGCTTGACACCGAAGCTGAGATTTTTTTCCTGGCTCAAATCCAGCAGGCGGCGCAGCATCGCGTAGGCTTGATCGAGTTTGAGGTCATGGTCAAACGAGGCTTCCTTGACGATCAGATAGTCGAAGCCACAGGTGTCGAGAATTTCGCGTACCCGCTTGAACCCCAGCAAAGTGGGATTGAGCTTGACGAAGGTGTTGATCGACTTCTCTTCGAGCATGTAGCGGCAGATCGATTCGATTTCGTTGGGTGGGCAGCCGTGCATCGTCGACAGCGTGACACCCTTGACCAGCCGCGCGGAAATGCGTGCTGGCAGGCTTTGCAACTGCACCTTGCGGTTTTGCAGACCCAGACCCTCAATAAAGCGCTCATCGTTGACCCACTTTTCAAGAATGCGTTGGTATTCGGCAAATTTCGGATGCGCTGAGGCATTGATCGTGTTGTCAATGAAGGCTTGCATCGGCGCTTGCTTGATGCCATCCAGGTTATAGCCCACGCTCATATTGAAACTGAACGATTTGGCCTCGCCCGGTGCGCGTGGGTCAAACACTTCTTCGAGCAGATGCAGTGCAAACCAGGCCTTCAGGTATTCATCGAAGGCTTTGGGCAAGGTGTATTCAGAAGACCATTCGGTGTTGTAGCCTTCATCGGCGGCATCGATGCAGGGCTTCTCGATTTCAAGCTGGTCCATGATTTGAACCGTTTTGAGTTCAATGAAGCGCCCACCTACCAGCCAGGAAGCCACGATGTTCTGCGCCAATTGCGTGTGTGGCCCTGCCGCCGGTCCAACCGGTGTCTCACAGGTGTCGCCAAACACCTCGATCAGGCGATCATCGGTTTTGTGGTAGAACTGGCTTTCGGCAATGTCAAAGATGGAGCGACTGACCCGAAACTCTTCAAAGATACGTTGCAACAGTCCCTCGAACGGAACGGGCCGCATGGTGTCGCTCATGATGATCTCCAATAGCTGAGTGATAGGCTGGGCACACGCAAAGCGTGGTGTTC
>NZ_JAGPBB010000132.1 GCF_018063565.1 Rhodoferax sp. | reverse complement strand
CCTATGGCCATGCGGTTGAGCTGGAGAAGCAACAGGGCCTGACCTTTGTGCATCCATTTGACGACCCGGACGTCATTGCTGGCCAAGGCACCATCGGCATGGAGTTGCTGCGCCAGCACCAGGGGCGGCTTGACGCGGTGTTTGTGGCGATTGGTGGTGGCGGCCTGATTGCCGGGGTGGCCAACTACATCAAGGCGGTGCGCCCCGAGATCAAGGTGATTGGTGTACAGATGAACGACTCGGATGCGTTTGTACAGTCGGTTGCCGCACAGAAGCGCGTCACGCTCAGTGATGTGGGGCTGTTTTCTGATGGCACGGCGGTCAAGCTGGTGGGCGAGGAGACTTTTCGAGCGGCCAGCGGTCTGGTGGACGATTATGTGCGTGTCGATACCGATGCGGTTTGTGCTGCTATCAAGGACGTATTTGTGGACACCCGCAGCATCGTGGAGCCCGCTGGCGCGCTGGCGGTGGCCGCCATCAAACAGTATGTAGCCACCCACAAGACCAAGGGCGAAACCTACGCCGCCATTCTGTGTGGTGCCAACATGAACTTTGACCGCCTGCGTTTTGTCGCCGAACGCGCTGAAGTGGGTGAGGAACGCGAGGCCCTGTTTGCCGTGACCATTCCTGAAGAGCGCGGCAGTTTCCGGCGCTTTTGCGAAGTGATTGGCGACCTGCCCGCGTTTGGTGGTGCCAAAACCCTGCGCAATGTGACCGAGTTCAACTACCGCATCAGCGACGCCAGGAAGGCCCATGTCTTTGTGGGCTTGACCACGGGCACACGCGGCGAATCAGGCAAGATTGCAGCACACCTGAGCCGGCACCGCTTTGAGACACTTGACCTGACGCACGATGATCTTGCCAAAGAACATATCCGCCACATGGTCGGCGGGCATTCTCTGCTGGCAGAAGATGAGCGATTGCTGCGCTTCATCTTTCCTGAGCGCCCCGGTGCATTGCTGAAGTTTTTGAACCTGATGCGCCCGGGCTGGAACATCAGCCTGTTTCACTACCGCAACCAGGGTGCCGACTACGGACGCATCCTGGTCGGGCTGCAGGTGCCCAAATCCGAATCGGGCGAGTTTGACGCTTTTCTGACCACGCTGGGCTACCCTTATGTGGAAGAAACCGCCAACCCGGTTTACCGCATGTTCCTGCAGTCATGAGTGCCACACTCGACGGCCGCCTGGTGGTTGCCATCAGCAGCCGGGCCTTGTTTGATTTTGAAGAAGAGAATCAGGTTTTCGAGCACAGCGATGATCGCGCTTACATGGCCCTGCAATTACAACGCCTGGATGTCCCGGCCAAACCCGGGGTGGCATTCTCCTTGGTGAAAAAACTGCTGGCGTTTAACCGTGAAGAACCGCTGGAGCAAGTCACTTCGCCGACCTGTCAGCGCCCGGTTGAAGTGGTGATCCTGTCGCGCAACGACCCGGTTTCGGGCATGCGGGTATTCCGCTCGGCACGGCACTATCAGTTGGCCATTGAGCGCGGCAGTTTTACCCGCGGGCAGGCACCCTGGCGTTATCTGAAGCCATTACACGCCAATCTGTTTCTCAGCACCCATCTGGCCGATGTGCGGGCTGCGCTTGACGCGGGTGTGCCGGCAGCCCAGGTCTACCCCAACTCGGTACATGCCAGCGACGCCCATCCCAACGAGGTTCGTATTGCATTTGATGGCGACGCCGTGCTGTTCTCGGATGAGGCCGAACGCATTTACCAGACGCAGGGTTTGCAGGCGTTTCAGCGTCACGAGAGCGAAAAAGCCGCACAGCCGCTGCCCGACGGCCCCTTCAAACCCCTGCTGGCAGCATTACACCGGCTGCAAACGGCGGGTACCGCACAAATGCGCATCCGCACGGCACTGGTCACGGCCCGCAGCGCCCCGGCGCATGAACGTGCCATTCGCACACTGATGAACTGGAACATTGAGGTGGACGAGGCCATGTTCCTCGGCGGCCTGGCCAAGGGTGAGTTCTTGCGGGAGTTTGAACCGGACTTCTTTTTTGATGACCAGACCGGTCACATTGAATCAGCTGCCAGACATGTGCCTGCTGGCCATGTTGCCAGTGGCGTCAGGAATTGAGATCGACCTTGCCTCAGGTCTGGGTTCTCTCAACCTTGTTGATCTTGGTGGGAGAGTAAGTGAACACTTCGGTCGCAACCACACCCTGCGCCACGTTGACCGCCGGTTTGCTCAGATCCACCTGATCCTTGACCAGCTGTTGCACCTGCACGGCGCTGGCACTGGCCTGCCACAAGGACTTAATGTGATCCAGCAGCACCTTTGACATCGGCTCAGGCGGCGGATACTCCACTTTTTCAGGGGCGGGGCGCTTGATGGTCCAGTCCCGCGGTGCCTCAGCAGCGTCTGATCCCTTACGCACCGGGTCAGAAACACTGGTGTAGACCGCTTCTCCACTGCTGGGTTTGTCCGCCTGATTCACCAAATTGATGACACTGGGAACTGGCTGTTCTGGAATCGCTGATTGCTGTGGCAGGTTCACCGGAGCAACAGGCACAACCCGGCCAGTCGCAAGCGAAGCCGACTCTGCGGCAACTGGCCGCACGCTCTGGATTCGATCAATGGCTGGAAGTGTCATGGTGCTTCAGACTGCAGAATGTGTCCGGGTCTATCCTCCGTTCGTACTGTTCTTAACGGCAGAATTAAGGGGTAATTTAGGGTTATTTTTCAAAAAAACCAACTTTTTTTACTTCAGCCCCCCAAAAACCTGGCAAGCAGCTCAGAGATCCTTGGTGACCGGTCCCAGCGTGTCGATCAAAAACTGCCAGTACTGCGGCACACAGGGGATATGGTCGGCTGGCACGACCGTACATTGCGTCACGCTGACCCGACTGCCGGCACCTTTGTCCCACATTTTTTGCAACGTATTGCTGCTATTAAAAAATGAAACGGTCCGGTCGTCGCGACCATGAAACATCCGTACCGGGATACCGGGGAGCCAGTCGTCCACATGGCTGACGCTGGCCAACAGCGCACGATCATCGGCCAAGTAGGCGTCCAGCAAGGTCGGCATAAACACCACATCCACGTCCGAGCCCAGCAGCGACTTGAGCAGGGCATCGCGAATGTTGTCCCGGTCCGAGTCGCTCAGGTATTGCAACAGGCCAGGATGCAACAACCACCCAATCAGCGGGTATTCGTCGCGCACCTGGTCCAGTAACTCATCCAGCGTCGTGACCGCGTTGTAGGGCCCGGCACCCGGTGCAATCAGCACCAGATGGTCGCGGTGGACCGACTGGCCAGACTGCATAGCCCGCGCAGCGGCCATGGTGACGAAGCCACCCTCGGAATAGCCGGCCATCAGCAACTGGCCGTTGTCGGCAATTTGTTGCGTCTGGCGCCAGTACCTGGCCGCCGTCAACATGTCGATCACCGCCGCCGCAGATGGCGTGGCCAGAATGTAGGGGTGTGGCACACCCCTCGATACGCCATAACCCACATAGTCCGCCGACAGCACGATGAAGCCCAAGGAGGCCAGTGCAATCTCCGGGCCGTTGAGTTCATTCAAATGGCTGGGTGCATCGGCGTCACGCTTGAGCGTGGGGTGCTGGTAACTGAAAACCGGGCTGAGCGCACCGGCAGCTTTTTGTGGCACCACCATCAGTGCCGATGCCAGTACTTCACTGCCTGCGCCGTCCTGCGTCAGGTAAGTCATGCGGTACGCCTTGACGGCGTAGCGGGGGCGGGTCACCAAGGCTTCATCTTCACCAGAAGTCATGGCAGCCTCGATTTCGCTGACCGACAAGGTTTTCAACAGGGAAACGTCCTTCAGTTCCCCGGCTCCAGGCAGGTTGGTGATCGGCGGGGGCAGTGTCGGGCCAGTGTCATCCCCACCCGAGCCACCACCACAGGCACCGAGCTGGACGATCAGCAGCAAGGCCACAAGACCGACCAGCCAGCGCTGGAAAATTGATGCCAATACCGTCAATGCCATTCACTCACCCCCAGGTTCATTCAACCGTCACACTTTTTGCCAGATTGCGCGGTTTGTCAACGTCGGTGCCGCGCGCGCAGGCGGTATGGTACGCCAGCAGCTGCAGCGGCACCACATGCAGCATCGGTGAAAGAGCACCATAGTTTTCCGGCATCCGGATGACGTGCAGGCCGTCGCCACTCTCGATGTGGGTGTCCGCGTCGGCCAGCACATACAGCACACCACCGCGAGCGCGAACCTCATGCAGATTGCTTTTGAGCTTTTCCAGCAAGGCGTCGTTGGGTGCCACAGTGACCACCGGCATGGCGCTGGTCACCAGCGCCAGCGGGCCGTGCTTGAGCTCGCCCGCCGGGTAAGCCTCGGCGTGGATATAGCTGATTTCCTTGAGTTTGAGCGCGCCCTCCAGCGCGATCGGGTAATGCATGCCGCGGCCGAGAAACAGCGCGTTTTCCTTGGCCGCAAAGTCCTGCGACCAGGCGATGACCTGAGGTTCCAGCGCCAGCACCGACTGCAGGGCCGCTGGCAGGTGTCGCATTGCCTTGAGGTGGCGTGCCTCGTCCGCGTCGCTCAACAGTCCGCGCGATTGCGCCAACGCCAGTGTCAGCAGAAACAGCCCGGCCAGCTGCGCCGTGAACGCCTTGGTCGACGCCACGCCAATCTCCACACCTGCGCGGGTGATGTAAGCCAGCGCACATTCGCGCACCATGGCGCTGGTGGCCACATTACAAATGGTGAGTGTATGGGTCATGCCCAGGCTTTGTGCATGGCGCAAGGCGGCCAGTGTGTCAGCGGTCTCGCCACTTTGGGTGATGGTGACCACCAATGTTCTGGGGTTGGGCACCGAGTCGCGGTAGCGGTATTCACTGGCCACTTCAACCTGGGTCGGAATTTTGGCTATGCTCTCCAGCCAATATTTGGCCGTGCAGCCACTGTAGTAACTGGTGCCGCAGGCCAGAATCAGCACCGAGTCAATGGTCTTGAACACCCGCGCCGCGCTGACCTGAGCCCCGTCAAAAAGCTCGGGCATGATGTTGCTGATGCCTTCGAGCGTGTCGGCAATGGCGCGCGGTTGCTCAAAGATCTCCTTTTGCATGTAGTGCCGGTACGGTCCGAGCTCGGCGGCACCGCTGTGGGCTTGCACCGTTCGCACCGGGCGCTGCGCTGCGCTCAAGGCTTTGAACTGTCGGTCGGCCAGCCAGTATTTGCCCAGTTGCAGGTCGGCCACGTCCCCTTCTTCCAGATACACAATCTGATCGGTGACCCCGGCCAGGGCCATCGCGTCACTGGCCAGGTAATGCGTCTGGCCATCGGTGCCAACACCCAGAATCAGAGGTGAACCGGCACGCGCACCCACCAGACGGTGTGGCTCGTCCTTGCAGAACACCGCTATCGCATAGGCACCCCGCAAGGACCCCAAGGCCGCCTTGACCGCCTCAAACAAATCACCGTCGTACAGACTGTCGATCAGGTGCGCAATCACCTCGGTGTCGGTCTGGCTCTGAAACACATAGCCTCGTGCCTGCAAGCTCGCACGTAATTCGTCGTGGTTTTCAATAATGCCGTTGTGAACCAGGGCAATCCGACCGGCACGGGCCGGACTGCCGTCGTGGGTGAGCCCCGCCAGACTGGGGTCCGGGGCCGAGACCGCGCCAGGGCCGTGGCTGAAATGTGGATGCGCGTTGTGAACTGCAGGCGCGCCATGGGTGGCCCAGCGGGTGTGGGCGATGCCGGTGGTGCCAGTCAACCCCGAGTTGCCAATCTGCTCAATGAGCTCCGTAACGCGCGAGGTGCTGCGGGCACGTTTCAAGCCGTGGGAGTACACCGCCACGCCGCACGAGTCATATCCCCGGTACTCCAGTCGGGCCAGGCCCTGCACCAGAATGGGAACAATGTTTTGTGTTGAGACCGCACCAACAATACCGCACATCTTTCACCTCCTTGTTTGATGCTGAATCGTAGTGACAAGGCATTGAAATTTGCTTTCAATTTTTGTTACTAATTGAGTAACAAATTCTTGATTTGAACCGCTTGAACGATAATTTCAATCAACTAACCAATTTGAATGAAAACATCACTCTCCCTGCGACACTTTTTACTGGCCCTGGCAGTCGTGGCCGTGTGGGGCAGCAACTTTGTGGTCATCAAGCTGGCACTGGCGCACATGCCGCCGTTGTTGTTTGCCACGCTGCGCTTTTTGGTGGTGGTGCTGCCGATGGTATGGGTGCTGCCCCGCCCGGCCGTGCCCTGGCGCAATCTGGCGGCATATGGGCTGCTGATTGGTGTCGGGCAGTTTGGCCTGCTGTTTGTGGCGATGAACGGCCACATCTCGCCCGGGCTGGCGTCACTGGTGATCCAGGTGCAGGTGTTTTTCACCATCGGGCTGGCGCTGCTGATGGCGGGTGAGTCTCTGCAGCGGGTGCAATGGCTGGCGTTGGCATTGGCCGCCGGGGGTTTGGCGGTGATCGTGACCCACACCGACGGCAACACCACGCCGCTGGGACTGGGGCTGGTGCTGCTGGCGGCGCTGTCGTGGGCCGGTGGCAATCTGGTCAGCCGAGCTGCCGGGCGGATCAATATGGTGGCCTATGTGGTGTGGTCCAGCCTGTTTGCCGTGCCACCGCTGGCGGCGCTGGCCTTGTGGGTGGAAGGTTGGGACGCCCTGGTCA
>NZ_JAGPBB010000062.1 GCF_018063565.1 Rhodoferax sp. | reverse complement strand
ACCACCTGCCAGTACTCGTTGTAAATCATGGTCGAGATGCACGCGGCCTGGTTTTGCAACAGCGGGTCGACGTTAAAGCCTTGTTTCAGAATCTTGATGTCGGTGCCCGGCTTGTAGCCCAGTTTGGCCATCCAATTGAGGAACGGGTACTCGTTGCCGCCGTACCACACGCCCAACGTCTTGCCCTTGAAGTCTTTCGGGCTGGCCACGCCGCTGGCCTTTTTGCAAGTGAGCATCAAACCCGACTGGTTGAACACCTGGGCAATATTGACCAGCGGCACACCGGCTTCGCGTGCGGCCAGTGCGTCGGGCATCCAGTTCACCACCACGTCGGCACCGTTGCCGGCAATCACCTGCACCGGCGAAATGTCGGGGCCGCCGGGTTTGATGGTCACGTCCAGCCCGGCTTCCTTGTAATAGCCCTTGCTTTGCGCCACGTAGTAGCCGGCAAACTGGGCTTGAGGCAGCCACTTGAGCTGCACGGTGACCTTGTCAGCGGCCGTGGCGCTCATGCTGGCGCCCGCGCCACATACGGCCAGCACGGCGGCCATCACGGAACTGGAGAACAGAGAAGAACGAGTCATGGGAGAAGCTCCTTGGGGGTTGAGAAAGACGAACAACTAATTAATGACCGCGCACCGAAGGGTGCCAAAACGCCACACGCCGCTCCAACTGTACCAATACGGCGTAGGCCAGCGACCCGGTGACGGCGGCGACCACAATCGCGCTCCACACCAACGGCATGGCCATGCGTGAGGCCTCGGTAGAAATCCTGAAGCCCAGCCCGGCGGTGGGCGAGCCAAAAAACTCGGCCACGATCGCGCCAATCAGCGCCAGCGTGGCATTGACCTTGAGCGCGCCAAAGATAAACGGCATGGCGCTGGGCAGGCGCAGCGCCAGCAGCGTGCGGGTGTAGCTGGCGGCGTAGCTGTACATCAGCTCACGCTCGAGCTTGCCTGCCGCCTTCAGACCCGCCAGCGTGGAGACCAGCATCGGGAAAAACGTCATCAACACCACCACCGCAGCTTTGGACGGCCACTCAAAGCCAAACCACATCACCGCAATGGGCGCCACCGCCACCAGCGGCACGGTGCTGGTCAGCGACGCCAGGGGCAGCAGCCCGCGTTGCAAAAACGGCTGGCGGTCAATGGCCACCGCCACGGCAAACCCCAGGCCCGAGCCCAGGCCCCAGCCGATCAGCACCGCCTTGAGCACGGTTTGCACAAAGTCGCCCCACAGCACATCGCTGTGTTCGCCCATTGCTGCCACGATCAGGCTGGGTGGCGGCAGCAGCACGCGCGGTACCTCAAACGCCACCACCAGGACCTGCCAGAAATAAAGCACCCACAGCCCAAACAGGCCAGCCGTGGCCGTGCCCAGCCAGCGGCTGCCGTCGAGTGCCGCCATCAGCCGTACCGACTGCACCGCAACCACGGCAACCAGCAGCGTGGCCGCCCAAAACAGCAGACCAGGTGTTTCACCCTCTGGCAACTGACCTACAGCGGCTGGGTGCAAAAACAACAGCATCGCCCCGGCCAGGCTGGCCACGGCAAACGACAGTGCCGTCATCAGCGCCCGCGTCATGCCTGGCCCCCACGGCGGCTTAGCACCAGCCGCTCAACACCGGCCACCGCTGCGGTGAGCGCCAGACCCAACAGCGCCGACATCACCAGCGCCGACCAGATTTGCACCGTGTTGCCGTAGTACGAGCCGGTCAGCAGTCGCGCACCCAAGCCCGCCACCGCACCCGTGGGCAGCTCGGCCACCATCGCACCCACCAGCCCGGCGGCGATACCCACGCGCAGGGCTGGGAACAAAAACGGCAGCGACGCGGGCAGTCGAAGCAGCCACAGCGCCTGCCAACGGCTGGCGGCATAGGTGTGCAGCATTTCGGTCTCGATCTTTTGTGGCGAGCGCAGCCCCTGCACCATGGCGACGGTGACCGGGAAAAAGCACAAATACATGGCAATCACCGCCTTGGGCGCCACGCCCGAGACGCCCAGGCTGCCCAGTATCACCAGCACGATCGGCGCAATCGCCAGCACCGGCACGGTTTGCGAGGCCACGATCCAGGGCAGCAAGGCGCGGTCCAGCGTGCGCGAGTGCACGATCAGCACCGCCAGCCCCAGCCCCAAGGCTGTGCCCAGCACAAAGCCCCACAGCGTGGACTCGGCGGTGACGGCCACATGAAACAGCAGGTTGCGCGGCGAGTCGATCGGCCAGTCCACCAGGCTGCTCCAGAAGTCGCGTGCCACCTGGTGCGGTGTGGGCAGCACCGGGCGCTGCATGTCCAGCGTGGCGGCCACCAGCTGCTGCCAGGTCCAGGGCGCGTCTGAGGGCAGCACGCGCTCAATCGCACCGGCGGCGTTCATCCAGATGGCGCCAAGGTACCAAAGCACCAATAAACAGAACAGCATCACCAGCACGGGCATGGACTGTTGCCCTATTTTTTGCCAAAAGCTCGGCGATTTAGTCATGGTGACCGTCTGCCAGCGCCTCGCGCACCTCGTGTGCCACAGCAATGAACTCGGGCGTGTCGCGCAGGCCCAGGTGGCGCTCGTCAGGCAAGGGGGATTCAATGACCTTGACGATGCGCCCAGGGCGCGGCGACATGACCACGATCTTGGTCGACAAATACACCGCCTCGGCAATCGAGTGGGTCACAAACACCACCGTGCGGCGCTCTTTCTGCCATAGCTGCTGAAGCTGCTCGTTCAAGCGGTCGCGGGTGATTTCATCCAACGCGCCAAAGGGCTCGTCCATCATCAGGATCTTGGGCTCAAACGACAGCGCGCGCGCAATCGACACGCGCTGCTGCATGCCGCCCGAGAGCTGCCAGGGGTATTTGCGCTCAAAGCCTTTGAGGCCCACGCGCTCCAGGTGCTCTTGTGCGATGGCGCGGGCGTCGTGCTTGTTGCGCCCCTGAATTTGCAGCGGCAGCGTCACATTGGCCAGCACATTGCGCCACGGAAACAAGGCCGGCGCCTGAAACACGTAGCCGTAAGCGCGCGCCAGTCGCGCCTCGTGCGGGCTCACGCCGTTGACCAGCACCTGGCCCGCGCTGATGTGCTCCAAGTCGGCAATGACACGCATCAGCGTGGTCTTGCCGCAACCCGAGGGACCGATCAACGCGACAAACTCGCCTTCGTGGATGTTGAAATCAATTTTCTCCAGCGCGTGCACCGGCGTGTCGGCGGTGGGGTACACCACGCTGGCATGGCGAATTTCAACCGCCAACCGACCTTGGGCAGGCGGGTCAATTCGGCCAAGAACGGATGAATCTTCAGAATGGCTCATGGATCAAACTTCGAGTCGGTCGCACCAAAACCGGGCATTGTCGCCAAAAAACTAACCAGCTGGTCAACTTATTACGAATTCAAGCGAGTTTCGTGCCAAAACGATGGTTGCCCTTCAAGCGGTGACAAGAAGCCTACGGCAGCGACCCGCTTTGGCGTGGCTGGATGACAATCCGGGGCTGCCGACAATCGAGCATCCCATCCATGTCTGTTTCCTCGCATTACCTACGACAAATCGCCGGCTCGGCGCTGGTGGTGCTGCAGTTCGGGCTGCTGTTGTGGCTGGCGGCAATGGCCTTGCCACAATTGTCGCAAGGGCGCCTGGGTGTGGAAGTTGCCTTGCTGCTGTTGCTGTCAGCGGTGTTGGGTGGCTGGACCCTTTTGCACAACCGCCTGGGTAACTTCAATATCCATCCCGAGCCAAAGTCCAACGGTGTGCTGGTGACCACCGGTCCCTACCGCTGGATGCGACACCCCATGTACACCACGGTCTTGCTGAGTGCTGCAGCGCTGTCGTGTGTGCCTGGTTCGACAACCGCATGGCTGGTTTGGCTTGGACTCTTTGGCGTATTGCTGGCCAAATCCTCAATGGAAGAGCGCTGGCTGCGCCTGCATCATCCACAGTACCAGGACTACTGTCGTCAGTGCAAGCGATTTGTACCCTGGCTGCTCTAGCCTAACAGCCGCTGCGCTGTCAACTGCTTAGTGACGGAGGTCACAGATCAAGCTATACCCGGGGATGTATCATTGAAAACTTGAGTGAAATACTGGAGATTTGATGACCACCAAAACCGCCGCCACCCCAGCATCGTCGCCGACCCCGGAGGGGCGCCTGGCTCACATGCCGGTGTCCATGTTCGCCATCGTCATGGGCTTGTCAGGCACGACCATCGCACTGGAAAAAGCCGAACACCTCTGGGCCTGGTCTGTTGCACCCAGCGGCATCATGCTTGGACTGACTGCACTGGTGTACGCATTGATTGCTTTGGCTTATCTGAGCAAGTTCATGCTGCACCGCCAACATGTCATCAGTGAATTCAATCATCCGATCCGCATGAGCTTCTTCCCCGCCATGTCAATTGGCATGATCCTTCTGTCGATCGCTGCCATGGGGCATGCGCCGCAACTGGCGTTGTATTTGTGGGCCCTGGGTGCCGCGGTTCAGCTGGCATTCACGCTCGCCATTCTGTCGAACTGGATGCACCACGAGAAATTCCAGGTGCAGCACAGCAACCCGGCCTGGTTCATTCCGATTGTGGGGAATATTCTGGTGCCCATTGCTGGCGTTCCACTGGGGTTCCCTGAAGTGTCATGGTTTTACTTCAGTATCGGTCTGGTGATGTGGATTCCGCTGCTGGCGGTGCTGCTCAACCGGTTCTTTTTTCACCCGATGATTCCGAGCAAACTGCTGCCCACGCTCTTTATTTTGATAGCGCCGCCAGCAGTCGGTTTTATCGCCTGGGTCAGGCTGCACAACGGCAGCATCGACGACACGGCGCGCATTCTGTACTATTTCGCGCTGTTCATCACCGTATTGCTGTTTTCACAGATCCGCTATTTCTGGAAGCTGCAGTTTGCCTTGCCGTGGTGGGCCTATTCGTTTCCGATGGCCGCCATGACGATCGCCACCCTGGTGATGGCCGAAAAGCTGGGCGGCAGTTTCTTCACCGGCTTGGCGCAGATATTGCTTGTATTTCTCGCGCTCCTGGTGACCCTGTTGAGCCTGTTGACCTTGCGCGCCATGCGGCGTGGCCAGATCTGTGTGCCGGAATAGATGTGTTTACCCAATCGTTGGCAAGCCAGGCATTGCCGGGCCGGTGTGCTGTGGATGTATTTTTAATTTCCATAGCAATTAATCATTGACCCGAAAGGGCTTGAGCACTTTTTTTCGGATTTTTTGATAAGAAAACGGGTTGACGTGCGGTCCCGGAATGCCATGGATCATTGATGCCTGGCGCGTAAAATTGGGGCGGCCACCTCACCGAGGTGTGACTGCTTCGACAGGGCTAAACCTTTTTTGGGAGCGTGAAAATGGCAGACTTTGATGCATCGAGTTTCGGTATGCGCAGCACCCGTGATCCCCGGTATATAAGCCAGTTGACGCGCAATACATTCGCCATGATCCTGGCCGGCGGCCGCGGAAGTCGACTGCACCAGTTGACCGACTGGCGCAGCAAACCGGCGGTGCCTTTTGGCGGCAAATTCCGCATCGTCGACTTCACCCTGTCCAACTGCGTCAACTCCGGCGTGCGCCGTGTCGGCGTGGCCACCCAATACAAAGCACAAAGCCTGATCCGCCACCTGCAGTTGGGCTGGAGCTTTCTCGATGGCCGGCTGGGCGAGTTCATCGAGATCATGCCGGCCCAGCAGCAGGTGGACGACTCACACTGGTATCAGGGCACGGCTGATGCCGTGTTTCAGAACCTGCGGGAAATCCGTCACGCCAACCCGGACTATGTGCTGATCCTCTCAGGCGATCACATCTACCGCATGGACTACGGTCGCATTCTGGCCGCACATGTGGAGCGAAAGGCCGACTTGACCGTGGCCTGCATCGAAGTGCCACTCAAAGAGGCCAAGGCCTTTGGTGTCATGTCGGTCGACGAAGAAGACCGCATCGTCGAATTCAAGGAAAAACCGGCCAATCCACAAGCCATGGTTGGCAACCCGGACATGGCCCTGGCCAGCATGGGCATTTACGTATTCAACGCACGTTTCCTTTATGAACAATTGCTGCGTGACGCCGATGATCCCAAGTCCAGCCACGACTTCGGCAAAGACATCATTCCGCACTGTGTCAAACGTTACCGCACTTTTGCGCAAAATTTTGCCGAGAGCTGCGTCACGGAACCCGGCAAGCCACACTACTGGCGCGACGTTGGCACGCTGGACGCCTACTGGGAAGCCAACATGGACCTGGTTCAGGTCACGCCTGACCTGAACCTGTACGATGAGTCCTGGCCCATCTGGACCTGGCAACCGCAAAGTCCGCCTGCCAAGTTTGTGTTTGACGACAACCACCGGCGGGGCAAGGCCGTGGACGCCATGGTCTCCGGTGGCTGCATCATCAGCGGTGCCACAGTGCGCCGCTCGATGCTGTTCTCTGGCGTTCGGGTGCACAGTTATTCATTGGTCGAAGAGTCCATCGTGCTGCCCAACGTTGACATCGGACGCCACTGCATCCTCAAAAAATGCATCCTTGACAAAAACTGTGTCATCCCGGAAGGCACTCACATCGGTGTGCACCGCGACGAGGACAGGAAACGCTTCCATGTCACCGACTCCGGCATCACCCTGGTCACCGAAGCCATGCTGGGCCAGTGCAGCGTGACGATCCGTTAGTCGTCCTGCACCAGCATGTCTATGACACGCAGGCTGGTGCCGGCTGTCGCCTGCAGCTGATAGCCGCCGCAATGGGGGCAAGAGGTACCGCGCTCCGGCATCGGCACCGTCACACTGCAGGCCATGCACCACGCCTGACCGGGCGGCTGCTCAAACTCGAACTGCGCATCGTGCAGTACCGTGCCTGGGGCAATCGCCGTCAGAGAAAACTGCAACGCCGTCAACTCCACATTGGCCAGTTGTCCCACTTCGATGCGCAACAAACTCACGCGCCGAAAATTCTCGCGCCGCGCCGCGTCTTCGACCAGCTGCAAAATGCCCCCGGCCAGACTGGCTTCATGCATCGCTCAGCTCCTGCGCACATTGTTGGGCAACCCAGGTCAGCGCCCAGTCCTGTGCCGCTTGCAAATGGGTTTGTGCTGCCACGCTGAGCGGGTCGCCCAATTCAAACGATTCACCGCGAATGGCCAGCATCGTGGCGGCCGGAGCGCTTTGGTCGTAGACGTCCTCAAACACCTGCAGCAGCGATGGGGCTGAGACCGCGTGGCTGCTGTAACTGGTGTCGCGCTGCGGCTGCAACGCGTAGGCTTCAAACGGGGCGGCAGCCGTCAGGCTGGCGTCGATGAACAGCACCACGCGGCGCCAAAGTAGATCAGGTGCGTAATCCACCTGCAGCTGGTAGTCGTCCAGAAAGTCAACCTGCTGCAGTTGGTGCGGGGCGAGCAGCGCCTGCAAGCCAGCCAGACACATCGGCCCCAGCGCGTCGTCGCCACGGCTCATATTGCCCCAGGCCAATACAAGAATTGGCTTGTGCTGTGCCTTGATTATGGGGTACAAGTCTGAAAATTACTTTCAATAATAGAGCGCGTTACGCTTATCCAATATGCGGTAGATGCCAATTTAGCTTATAACAATGAGCAAACGGCAGCGCGACTCAAACCACCGGCAGCAGCTTTTTGTACCCGGTCGAGCTCGGTGCCATCGGCCGCCAGCAAGGTCACATCCAGCGGCATTTGGCCCAGCGCGTGGGTGGCGCACGACAGGCAGGGGTCGTAGGCGCGGATGGCCACCTCGATGTGGTTGAGCAGCCCTTCGGTCAGCTCGTGGCCGCTGAGGTGCTCTCGGGCCACCGAGCGCACGGCCTCGTTCATGGCCTGGTTGTTATGGGTGGTCGACACAATCAGGTTGCAGCGGGTCACCAGGTCGTCGTCGCCGACGTCGTAGTCATGGATGAGCGTGCCGCGCGGCGCTTCGATGATGCCCACGCCGTGCCGACCCCGCACACCCGTGCTAACCATGTCACCCGAGAGCAGCGCCGGGTCGTCGAGCAGCTCGCCAATCACCTCGACCGCATGCAACAGTTCGATCATGCGCGCCCAATGGTAAGCCAGCGAACCGTTCACCAGATCGCCCTGCCCCCAAGCCACAAAAGCCTGGCGCTCGTCTTCTGCCCGTGGACTCGGGATGAAGTCGCAGTTTTGCACCCGCGCCAGCGGCCCGACGCGGTACCAGCCCAGCTCGCGCCCCAGGCTTTTGAGGTGCGGGAACTTCATGTAGCTCCAGGAGCGAACCTCTTCCTCAATCAAATCCAGGTAATTCTGGTCGGAAACACCGTCGGCCAGAATCTTGCCGTGGTCGTCGCGCACGCGCAGCACGCCGTCGTACAGGTCCATGGCACCGTCGCCGCGGACAATGGACATCAGGTTGGAGCGAAAACTGCCAAATGCGTTGTACAACGCCGGGTTTTGCGCGTGCAGCTGCTTGGCGATGTCAACCGAGTCTTGCGCCCAGGCCAGCATTTGCGACAACTCGGCCTTGAGGGCATCGCGCTCCTGTGCCGTCACCAGTTTATTCACACCACCCGGTACCGCGCCCGTGCCGTGCACCCGTTTGCCCGAGGTGATGCGGATAATCTCCTGGCCAAACTTGCGCAACAAAATGCCCTTCCTGGCGATGTCGGGGTGCGCCTTGGCCACCCCCACAATATTGCGCTGCGCCACGCCCGAGTCAAAGCCAAACAACAGGTCGGGCGAGGACAGATGAAAAAAGTGCAGCGCGTGGGACTGCAGCATTTGCCCATAGTGCATCAGGCGGCGCACCCGATCCGCACTGGCGGGCACCGGTACCGCCCCCAGCACCCGGTCGAATGCCTTGGAGGCGGCCAGGTGGTGCGACACCGGGCAGATGCCGCACAAGCGCTGCACCATCACCGGCACCTCCCAGTAGGGACGGCCTTCGATGAATTTCTCAAAGCCACGAAACTCGACGATGTGCAGTCGCGCTTGCTGCACCACATTGGCATCATCCAGCAGCAGCGTGACCTTGCCGTGCCCTTCGACACGCGACACCGGGTCAATGGCGACGCGACGCAGGCCTTGCGGATTGGCAGCGGTTTCCAGATCAAAACTCATGGCAGCGCGTCCTCAGTCGTAATGGATCAGGCCGTGCGGCAGGTGCGGCGTGCGCCCTGCCAGCAGGTCATTGAGAAAAGCCCAGAAGGCGTCACCCGAGGGGGGGCAGCCGGGCAGGAAGAAGTCCACATGTACCACCTCGTGAATCGGGTGCACATGGTTGAGCGGCAGCGGCAATTCGGGGTCGTTGGGGATCAGGTTGCCCACGCTGCCACCGGTCTGGCGGCAATACACATCGCGCATCATTTGCCCCACATCACGCTGGTTGCGCTGCGCCGGCAAGCCACCGTTAATGGCGCAAGCACCGACGGCCACCAGGGTTTTGCAATTGGCGCGGAATTCGCGCAGCACATGCACGTTTTCTGCGTTGCACAAGCCGCCTTCGACCAGGCCGATGTCACAACGGCCAATCTGCTTGATGTCGGTGAGTGGGCTACGGTCAAAGTCAACCAGTTCAAGCAATTGCAGCAACCGCTCGTCGATGTCCAAAAACGACATGTGGCAGCCAAAACAGCCCGCCAAGGAAACAGTCGCGAGCTTGAGTTTGCGTGGCAGGTGCAGCGCAACACCTTGTGACAACGCACTGTTGGGGAGGCTGGGCAGGTTGGGTATCGGGCTCATCAGGCTTCCTCCCCGACCTGTTGTGAGACCGGTCGTGCATCAAAGCGGCGCTGACCAATTGGCGCGGCGAAGCCCTGGCGCTTGTGCAAAATGGCTCCCACCGGGCAAATGTGCGCGGCCCGGTCGGTGGTGGCGATGGCACTGTCGGCGAGTTTGCCGCTGGGGCTGTTGACCAGCAAATGGGTCTGGATGCCATGGCCACCGATGGCAAACACGTCCTTGCCATCGACATCGTGACTGGCCCGCACACACAGACCGCACAGGATACAGCGGTTGAGGTCGAGCATCAGGTCGGGGTGACTGGCGTCGACCTGGCGATTGGGGTAAAACTCCTCGAAGTGCGGCCCCTCCATTTCCATGTCATAGGCAGTGGCCTGCAGACGGCAATTGCCACTTTTTTCGCATGAGGGGCAAAAGTGGTTGCCTTCGATGAAGATCATCTGCAACAGCGTTTTGCGCTGGGCGTTGAGTTCATCGGTATTGCTTTGCACCTCCTGCCCCGAAGCCGCGTTGACCGCGCAGGCCGCCCCGATACGCCCATTGATGCGCACCGTGCACAGCCGGCATGAGCCTTTGGCGGCAAAGTCAGGGTGCCAGCACAGGTGCGGAATGTAATAACCGGCACGCGTGGCGGCTTGCAGAATGCTGTCGCCCGGGCCAAATTCGATCTCTTCGCCGTCCAGCGTGAAGGTGCCGGGCGACAGGGCGTCTATGCGGGTGTGGTCGGTCATGCCAATGTCTCCAGATGGGCGCCATGGTCGTCGCGACCGGTGGCCAGTCGGGCTTGCGAGAGCTCGGCGTCCATGTCAAAGCCGGGCGCAAAATGCAGTGACTTGAGGTGCTTTTCGTAAGCCGGTCGGAATTTGGCGATGGTGTCACGCAGCGGGTTGCAGGCACTGGCCCCCAGGCCGCAGTGGGTGGCACCGTGCATGAGTTTGTCAAGCTCGTACAAAATCTGCACGTCATCCCCCGAACCATAACCTTTTTTGAGTTTGTCCAGCCGGCGTAACACCAGTTCCGTGCCAACCCGGCAGGGCGTGCAAAAACCGCAGCTCTCATGGGCAAAAAACTGCGCAAAGTTCAGCGCCACTTCAAACATGTCGCGGGTGCGGTCAAAAATCATGAAGGCACCGGCGGTGTGCACATCTTCAAAGCCGATGCGACGGCCAAACTCGAGCGCCGACAGGCAGACGCCCGACGGTCCACCCACCTGCACCGCCTGCGTGTCGCGCGCGCCGCAGTCTTCCAGAATGCGACCAATGCGCGTGCCAAAAGGGTATTCGTAGAGACCCGGACGCTCGCAGTCGCCGGATACCGCGTGGATCTTGGTGCCGGTAGACTGCGCCGTGCCAATGCCCGCCCACCAGACGCCACCCTGCACCGCGATGTGCGTGGCGGCGCAAAAGGTTTCGACATTGTTGACGGTGCTGGGCTGCCCCAGGTAACCTCGCTCGACCGGAAACGGTGGGCGAATGCGCGGCGTGCCGCGTTTGCCCTCCAGCGACTCGATCAGCGCCGACTCTTCGCCGCACACATAGGCGCCTGCACCGACGTGGATATCGATGTCAAAGTCAAAACCGCTTCGCCCCAGAATGCCTTGCCCCAGCAACCCGTTGGCGCGCCGGCGCGCCAGCACGGCTTGCAGCGGTGCTAGCAAATAAGTGTATTCACCACGCAGGTACATCAGCCCCTGCTTGGCGCCCACCACAAAGGCGGCAATGGTCATGCCCTCAAACACGGTGTCGGCAAAACTGCTGAGCAACACGCGGTCTTTGAAAGTGCCTGGCTCACCCTCGTCTGCGTTACAAATAACATAGCGATCAGCGCCCGCTGCATTTCGGCAGAGCTGCCATTTGATGCCTGTCGCGTAGCCTGCGCCACCGCGCCCGCGCAGCTTGCTGCGCTTGATGTCTTCCAGCATGCCTTGCGGCCCGCGGGCCAGTGCGGCGGCAATGCCTTGCCCCGGCTCGGGCTGCGCGCCAAGCTTGACATTGGCCAGGCGAATCTGATCGTCCACGCGCGACCACTCGGCGGGCCACTGTTCGGGTGGCACCTGCTGCTCGATCAACGCCGCCATGTGCTTGATGCGTCCCGGCGTCAGCCGGGTCACCACATGGCGGTGGTTGATAAGTGCCGCCGGACCCTGGTCACACATGCCGGTGCAAGAGGTTGAGGCCACGCTCACCCGGCCGTCGGCGCGCACGCCACCAGGCTCCAGCTTGAGCAGGTGACGCAGATGGCGTTGCAGCTCTTCGCCGCCACCCATGCGGTCGGTGATGTTGTCGCTGAACAGCACGCGGTACTCGCCCACCGGTTCAAGATGAAAGAAATGGTAGAAGCCGGCCACCCCTTCAACATGCGCCAGTGGCAGTTTGAGTGCGGCGGCCACATGGCTCAGGTCTGGCCGCGATAGCCACCCTCTGGCGGCCTGAATCTCGCGCAGGATCTGCACCAACCGGTGCGATGCGCGTTGATGGCGATCCAGCAGTTCGTCCAATTCAAACACCTTGGTGTTCATGATTTGCACCTCCTGAGCAGTGGCAGCTTTTGTCAACGAATTCTAGGCTCGACTAACGCTCATTGAGCAAGGCCTCACACGCCTGCGCCGCCTGCGCAAAGTCAAAAACGGCCATTGCCTGGGACAAGGTGGCAAACCCCCGGGTATCTGCAATCGGCGCCTGGCGCTGCAAGCGCTCAAAAACCTCCCATGCACCCATGTCCGAGGACTTCAGCAACGCCCACAACTGGCGCAGTCCATCCTTGCCGTCCCCAACGGTCACATCCGACGCTGGCACCGTGCCATCTGCATCTGCCAAACAGGTTCTGGCCACATGGGCCATCACCGCCTGGGTCGCCGACACGGCGGCCCGGAAACCGACCGCCAATGCATGAATATCCAGCGCGTCGGCGTCCGAGCCGGGTGTGCTGATGGCCTTGATGGTGAGCTCGGACTGGCGGGCCACAGCCGCCATGTAGGTGGCGCCAACCGTGGCAGAAAGTCCTTTGAGGGTGTGCAAAATCCGCTGTGCGGTCAACCAGTCGGCACAGCCGAGTGCCTGATCCAGCAGGTCCGGCTGGGCGACAATGTCACTGAGGTAGGACTGCAAGACACGCGCATACAGAGCCGAGTTGCCACCCAGGCGCTCCAGTGCACCCGCCATATCCACCGCATCCAGCCGTGGCAGCGCGGGTTCGGGTGGCTGGCTTGGCGACAAGCGCGACGCACCGGGGTTGTCCATCACACTCAGTCGTGTCGCCGGGCGCGCCAGCTTCAGCAGCAGCTCCACCAATTCGGCCAGCTTGAACGGCTTGCCAATATGGGCATCCATCCCTGCGGCGAGGCAGGCCTCGCGATCGCTTGCCATGGCATTGGCTGTCATCGCAATGATGGGCAGCTTGGCCAGCGCAGCGTCCTGACGCAGCAAACGTGTGGCCGTATAACCGTCCATCACCGGCATCTGGATGTCCATCAACACGGCATCGTACGACTGACCGCATCCGAAGGCTCGGTGCACGGCCTCCACACCGAGCTGTCCATTCTCAGCCAGTTCGACCGTCGCACCTTCATGGGTAAGCATCTCCTGTGCGACCTGCTGATTGATGATGTTGTCTTCAACCACCAGCAGCCGCATCCCCAGCAAGGGCTGTGCCGCAGGTTCTACGGCCGACGCCGAAGCGGCGTCAAGTGCACCTTCAGCCAGCGCTTCGGCGACCGCGTCATACAGCATGGACGCGGTAATGGGCTTGACCAGGAACCCATCGAGCTGGGCTTGCTCCTGGGTGCTGCGCTGACCCAGCATTTCGCGTCCGTTGGCCGTCACCATCACAATGACGGGACTGCGATCGTCGGCGCGGCCGGCCTGCAGCCGAGTGATGGTCTCCCAGCCATCCATGCCTGGCATCTGCCAGTCGACAAATACCGCCTGATAGGGCGGTTTGGCGGCATCCCGGCGTTTTTGCACCAGTTCCAGTGCTGGCAAACCGCCCGATGCCAGGTCCGCTTGCCACCCCAGGGACTTGGCCATCTCGCCCAGCACATGGCGCGCCGTCGGATTGTCATCCACCACCAGGACACTCAGATTGGCCGGCAAGAATGGCGCCGCCAACACCGCACGCGGATGTTCAAGCGCCAGGGGCAGGGTGATGGTGAACGCGAAGGTGCTGCCAACCCCCAGTTCACTGTCCAGACTCAGCTCACCACCCATCAATGCCACCAAGCGGCGACTGATCGTCAAACCCAGCCCGGTGCCACCAAAACGGCGGGTGGTGGACGCCTCTGCCTGTGAGAACCCGTCAAAGATATGTTTCTGATTTTCCGGCGCGATGCCAATGCCACTGTCGCGTACAGCAAAGCGCAAACCCACCCCGTTGTCGTTGCGCTGCGTCACACGGATGCTGATCACCACCTCGCCTTGAGCAGTGAACTTGATCGCATTGCCACTCAGGTTGATCAGCACCTGCTGCAAGCGCAGCACATCCCCCATCAGGGCGCGGGGAACGGCCGGATCAAGATCAAACAGCACCTCCACCGGTTTGGCCCCCAGATTGGCCGACAGGATGACCGACAGGTCACGCATGAGTTTGTCAACACGGAAGGCTCGTGATTCCAGGCTCATTTTCCCGGCGTCGATCTTGGAGAAATCGAGAATGTCGTTGAGCAGACCCAGCAAGGAGCGTGCTGCACTGTCTGCCTTGACAATGTAATCGAGCTGGCGCTTGGTCAAATCGGTGTTCTGGATCAGCTTGAGCATTCCCAGCACGGCATTCATGGGTGTGCGGATCTCATGGCTCATATTGGCCAGAAAGTGCCCTTTGGCCCGCATTGCCGCCTCAGCGTCCTCACGCGCTGCCAGCAAATGCTGCTGCATGGCTTTGTTCGCAGTGATGTCAGTGCGAATACCGATGTAGCTGCTTGGCAATCCATCCTGCCCCAGCAAAGGGACGATGGTCGCATTCACCCAGTAGAAACTGCCGTCCTTGCGACGGTTCTTGATCTCGCCACGCCAGACCTGCCCATGGGAAACGGTGTGCCAAAGCTGTTCAAACAAAGCGGCATCGTGTTCGTCCGACTTCACAATGCGATGGTTCTGCCCCATCAGTTCGTGCACCTGATATCCGCTGATGTCACAGAAGCGCTGATTGGCGTAGGTGATGTTGCCACTCAAATCGGTCGTGCTGACGATGGCGTGCTGATCCAGCGCAAACTTCTGGTTGCTCAGCTCGGTGTGCTCTGACAACAAGCGTTGCGACAAGGCATTGAGCGCGGTACCCAGGGCCTCGACCTCCGAGGTGAGATGTGACACCGTCAACCGGGATCCCAGCGTGGTATTGAGCTGACCGGCAAAACCGGTGGCCTCTTTGAGGGCACGCAAGGTGGGACGCAACAGCAGATAAAGCAGGGCCACGGTGCCCACCACAGCCAGCAACACCGCTTGCAGCGCCTCCAGGCGGATTCTGTCTGCAATCGCATCAAAGGTGTCGAGCCGGTAATTGATACGCACCCACCCCAGGGCGTCCTGCGCGCTGCCGATCCGATGCCAGGCACTCATGGTGCCTGCGGTTCCGGCGAGAAAATCGCGCTGCGCCGCGCTGTGGGGTCTGGTCTCAAAAATCGTGTCTGGCTGGGTCTTGCCCGGTACCTCCTGCAGGCTTGCATTGAAACGCGGCGACCATACCCCGTTCTTGTTCACCACTTCCGACAGCGGTTTGCCGTTGACGTCGGTGACCAGCACCGAGTAAATGCCGTCCACCGTGGCCGTGTGCAAGGTCAGTGTCTCGATCTGGGCCGGATCGTTGGAGCGCAAAAAATAGGCATCCACCGTCGCCAGGTTCTTCGCCAGCCCGAGCATCTGCGCGGTGATCGAGCGTTTGGTTGATGCCGTCTCTTCCACCGCACGGTAATAGCCGTAGCCCATGATGCACAGCGCCAGACAGACTGACGTCAGCAGCATGACCTGGTAACTCAGGCTGCGTGGCAGCCAGCGTGCCAGCAACAATGACCAGCGGGACACCGAGTTGGAGGCCTTGTCACTCTTGTTCACGCGTGCAGACCATTCGACATGGTGCCGCAGACCCGGCCCCGACCGGTGTTTTTGGCTTGGTACAACTGCTGGTCAGCCGCTTCCAGCAGTTCTGCAACCGAGATCGGATGCTCGCCACTGGTCGCCGCGACACCCAAACTGGCCGTCACAACCTGGAAGTTCGAATCCAGATGGGCAATACGTTTGCCCCGCACATTGCGCTCCAGCAGGGTGGCCATGGCCATTGCGCTGTCGAACGACGTGTCAGGCAACACGCAGACGAACTCCTCGCCGCCATAACGCGCCACCAGATCAGCGGGGCGCCGCAAACTTTCCCTGAGCACCGCCGCCACTGTGCGAAGACAGTCATCACCGCTCTGGTGACCATAGCAGTCATTGAAGCGTTTGAAGAAATCCACATCCAGCATGATCAGCGCCAACGGCGATTGGCTTCGCAAGGCCCGCGCCACTTCAACCGCCAACTGCTGGTCCAGATAGCGTCGATTGAAGACCCCCGTCAGTCCATCAAGGAAAACCAGCTTGCGCATCAGATCGGACTGGTGCTTGAGGGTGATTTGTGTCTTGACGCGGGCGCGCACCACGGCCGGGTTGACCGGCTTGGAAATAAAGTCTACAGCGCCGACCTCCAGTCCACGGGTTTCCTGGGCGGCATCGGTGTGCGCAGTGACAAAAATAACGGGGATATCGCGTGTCTCAGGGTTCGATTTGAGCGCCAGGCACACCTCAAAACCATCCATCCCAGGCATCACAATGTCCAGCAACACCAGATCGGGCGGTGTATCACGACAAAAATCAAGCGCTTGCTGACCGCTGGTTGCCATGAAAACCTGGCAGTGCGCGCCGAAAATCTGGTACATCACCTGAATGTTGATCGGTTGATCGTCGACCACCAGCAGCCGCGGCCGGGACTGCGGCGCGTTCAACAGCTCGGAAATGGTGGTGTCGTCAGAATGCACGGCGGTGCTTTTTTTTCAATTACCCGACGTAGAAATTGTGACCAAGAGGAGTCACGCCATTTTGTCTTTTATACCAGCCTTCTGGCGGAAGCGGTGAGATTCGAACTCACGAACGTCGTAAAACGTTGCCGGTTTTCAAGACCGGTGCAATCGACCACTCTGCCACGCTTCCGAAGCGCGGCATTCTACCCCGCCAACGGTGGGTTTTTGTGGGCAGGACGGCAGCAGGTCGTATCATCACCACATTGGACTGCAACCACTTGTCACGCCACCGTTGAAAGATCTCATCATGAACACCATTACGGCAGACGGCCAACGAATTTTTTCGCGTGTTCCCTTCAGTGCCCCGGTCACACTGCACCTGGCACAACAGACACTCGACGTCACGCTGCTCGATATCGCTCTCAAGGGTGCCTTGGTGCGCACCGCCACTTCGATGGCGTTGACGCTACAACAGCCGTGCCGACTGTTGTTGCCACTCAGCGATGATGGCGAGGGAATCGAAATGTCCGGCCGGATCGCGCACCTGGAAGGCAACCACGTCGGCATGAAGTGTGAGGACATTGATCTGCCAAGCCTGACGCAGTTGAGGCGCCTGCTGGAACTCAACACCGGTGACGCTGACCTGATGGACCGCGAACTGTCGCTGTTGTTCACCCAGCGCACCGTCTGAACCCCAGGTTCAGGAGACGCGTCAAACGACGTTACATTCCCGCCGCAACAAGGCCAACGCCTCGGTGAGCTTGTTGTCCCGGTCGCTGGTCAGCGTGGGCTGTGCTTCAGCCACAAAGTCCTGCCACAGGCGGCTGTAGTCCTGCTGGTGCTGTACCGGCGCATGGGTTTTGATGTACGACATGACCAGTTGCGGTTGCAACCCGGTCTTGCGGATCTTGCGCACCAGGGTGGCTGCCGCCTTTTCGGTCAGCAGGGTTTTCGCGGTCGTGCCCGCAGCGACACACAGGAACAAGGTCAGCAGGCTACTGTCGTCGCCATGACCCCCGATCAGCCTTTGCCACGCAGACGAGCGGGTGCGGTCGTGTTCGCTGATCTCACTCAACGCATCTTCGATCCAGAAATAGCGTCCCATGAAAGCCGGTGTCTGATCAAACAGCTGTCGCACCGGTAAACGTGGGTCCAGCAGTCGTGGCAAATCGGTCAGCACTGACAACCGCACCGGCTCCACCACCACTTTGAACGGCTCGGGCAAGCTCTGAGGCCATTGGATCCTGGCGGCAACCGCGGCGAATTCGTTCTTGCGCAAGGCCAGCACCACTTTCTCAAAGAGTACCCAGTCGGGCAGTTGTTTGCGGCGCACCGCCTGCACCAAAAAAGCGGTGCGAATGACCGCCTCGGCATCAGGCTCGGCATCTTGCAACTCATCTGCCCCCACACCGAAATACGCGGCCAGCCACAACGCGGCATCCACCACCTGGGCCACGCGCTGCCTTGCCACAAATTCCGCCCGGTACTCGGCATAACTGGCAAGCGACCAGCGCGCCAGCTGCGGCACATGGCGGTCGGCAAAACCACCACGCTCGTTCATGCCGAAATGGGTGTTCTGCGGCATCACGATCAGAGCTTTGAGCATGTCGGAGCCGGCTTTTGAGCGTGACAACAGGGTGTGGTCCCGCAGCAAACCCGCAGCAGCCCGCAAGTCGCCGCCACTGGCGTCCTCCAGGTGCAGACTCACCAGATTGACCAGCCGCTCGCGGGCCATTTCAAGGTCCGGGCGCAAAAACTCACTGCCAAAATAACGGGCAATCTGCACCATGCCTTTGGGCGCCTCCTGCACCATGGCATCCAGTCGAGCCCGATCAAGCAGCCCGTGCTCGACACCATACAGCAGCGCCTTTTCAAAAAACGGACGCCCGTCAAACAAAGAAAGTTCGCTGGTGCGGGACGTCATGGTCATGTAATTCTCAGATCGCCGATTCTTCGTCGGACTCCAGCGCTGCCGGGGTGGCTTTGCCCAGATCGGTGTCACGGGTTTCCACTTTGCCATCGTCGTCAGGGGCTTCTTCGCCATCCTGCTGGCCCAGGTCAAACGCGCGCGCCTTGGCTCGCAGAACCACCAGCATTTCGATGAACAGGTCCGGGCATTCGTACCGCAGCAGCCAGGCCAGTTGCATCCAGTCATGGTCGGCCACCTCTTCCTGATCGATGCGCGCGCGGGCGTAGGCGTTGGCACGCAGATCATCCTCGTCCATCAGCTCACCTGTGTCTTCCGAGGCATCGAAACTGCCACATCGCGCAAATGACTCGATGCGGCTCCACTTCTCTTCAAAGTAATCCGCCAGCGCTTCGGCACCCCCTTCGAGCTCACCGATGGCGTTGAGAAAGTCCACGGGTTCGCCGTCGTCGCGAAAAATCACCGAGTTCATCATGCCACGCAGATGGGTGCGGGTCAGGTCACGGTATTGCTTTTCGATCACCACAGCCCGCGCAAATTGCTCGGGCGTCAACATCAGGTTGATGATGGAGGACTTGGAATTGTCATATTCACGGATCACCGCCAGCACGTCTTTGGCTGGCAACTGGGCCAACACTTCCATCAGGGCTCCGTCTCCCTGGCTGTCAGCCAGCTCAACCAGCGCGGATTCAGCGCCCACAATGTCGCCAGCGGCAATGAGGGACTGGGTTCTCTCGATGAGAGCGAGGTGGTTCATGCGCTTAATCCTTACGGTCAAAACCCTGGCCCTCAAGCCATTCGGCGCTGGCCTCGTCATGGTCATGATCGGCATGATGGTGCTCGTCGTCAGCGTCAAAGTCATGACCGTGATCGAGATGGCGGGTATGGTTGCGCGCATCGGCAGCGTCGTGTGCTGCCCCGTCGTGGGCATGGGTGCTATCGCCGTGATGCGGTGATGGTCGGCTGTACAGATACTCCAGAGCGGCGGCCACCGTCATGAACCAGCCACCCTGCGGCTGCTGCAAAAAGCTGTTGGCCAGGTCTTTGGCCCAGGGCGTCAGCTGCACCGCATCGGCCAGGCTGTCCCAGTCCGGGAATTCGTCCGACTCCAGCGTAAGCAATTGCTCCATCACAGCCGGTAGCTCAAAGTGGAACCCGCCATGAAACACCACCGCCACCATTTCGGGGTTCGTCTCCATCATCTGGCTCAAGAAACCCATCTGACTTCGCTTCTCAAGCAGACGTTTTTTCAGAACATCACGCCCCTCGGAATCGAAGGTCAGATCGTCCATCTCGGACTGGTAAGCGTTGCGCAGCGCGCGAAAAAAAGCAGACATGCTCATGGTGTTCTCTCGGTTCATAAAGCGCTCATACCAGTCGACGAAAGTAGTCCAGCCAAAGGGTACGCGCGGTGTCGATCGGGTTGTCCAGCAGATTGCGTTGCCGGTTGTCGTCATAGGCCTTGCGTTTGTCAGCATCTGCCAGTACCGCGTAGGCCTCCTGCACCCGCCGGAAACGCGCCGCAGCATCTGCTGCCGCATTGCGGTCGGGGTGGTGCAGCGCCGCCTGCTGACGAAAGGCCTTCTTGATGTCGGCCAGCGTCGCTGAGCTGCGCAGCCCCAAGGCGGCGTAATGATCGGTCATCGCATGGCGTCCAGCGCGGCCGCCAGTTGCGCCACACTGCGCGCCGGGTTATGCAGCTTTTCCAGGCCAAACAAGCCCACCCGGAAACTCATGAAGTCTGCCGGCTCATCACATTGCAAGGGCACACCGGCCGCCGTCTGCAAGCCCAGTGCCAGAAACTTCTTGCTGTTCTGAATGTCCGGGTCGGTGGTGTAACTGACCACCACGCCTGGCGCCTTGAAGCCCTCAGCGGCCACGCTGGGGATACCCCGGCCCTCGAACAGTTCACGAACCGCCGCACCCAACGCAAGTTGCTCGACTCGCACCTTTTCGAACCCGTAGGCGCGGGTTTCCTGCATCACCTCTCGCAGGCGCACCAGCGCATCGGTGGGCATGGTGGCGTGGTACATGTGACCGCCGGCCTCATAACTCTCCATGATTTGCAGCCATTTTTTCAGGTCGCAGGCATAACTGGAACTGGTCGTCCCGTCGATGGCCTGGCGCGCCGCGGCACTCAGACACACCATGGCGCAGCACGGCGAGCCACTCCAGCCCTTCTGCGGTGCCGTGACCAGCACATCCACGCCAGTGGACTCCATATTCACCCAAATCGCACCGGACGCAACGCAGTCGAGCACCAGCATGCCGCCCACCTCATGCACGGCATCGGCGACAGCCCGCAGGTAATCGTCGGGCAGCATCATGCCGGACGACGTTTCCACATGCGGGGCAAACACCAGGGCCGGCTTTTCCGAGCGGATCGTCGCCACCACCTCCGCGACCGGGCAGGGCATCCACGGTGATTGCGAGCTGTCGTTGACACGCCGGGCCTTCAGCACAATGGACTCGCTGGGAATGTGGCCCATGTCAAAGATCTGCGACCAGCGGTAGCTGAACCAGCCGTTGCGAATCACCAGCACTTTTTTGCCGGTGGCAAACTGGCGTGCCACCGCCTCCATGCCAAAGGTGCCACTGCCGGGCACCAAAACGGCACTGGGCGCGTGATAGACCTCTTTCAAAATAGCGGAAATGTCGCGCATCACACCCTGAAAACGCTTGGACATGTGGTTAAGCGCACGATCGGTATAAACCACCGAAAACTCAAGCAGGCCGTCAGGGTCAATGTTGGGCAGTAGTGCGGGCATGGGTCGTCTCCTGAAGAAGTGTTCTAAGTGGTGTCAGCTTAGCACGACACCCGGTACGGCTCAGATTGTGGACAAAATCAGGCAACACGCCAGGCGCCGCAAGCAGGCCCGGGGTCAGCCCTCGGCTGAAACGGCTTGCATCAGCCAATCCAGAAACACTTGCGTCGCAGGCGAGCTGTCGACACGCTCGGGCCACACCAGGTAATAGGCACGCTTGCTGCTCAGCGCCTGGTCGCAGGCCACCATCAGATCGCCGCGCGCCAGCTCATCCGTCACCAGCAACTTCGGTACCAATGCCAAACCCATGCCGTGGACTGCGGCAGCAATGGTCATTGAAAACAGTTCCAGCCGTTCGCCCGCCATGGCCTGTGGGGCGGCCACCCCTTGTGCCTCGAACCACTGCCGCCAGGCGTCAATGCGGGTGCTTTGCTGCAGCAAGGGCAACTGCGCAATGGCCTGCGCCGGCAGGCCCGAGGTGCCTTGCAACCATTGGGGTGCACACACAGGCAACACCACTTCATCGAGCAACTTGACGGCCCGTGTGCCTGCCCACTGGCTGACCTGCTCCGGCGTGCCGGCAAATAGCGCCGCATCAAATGGTGTGTCGGCAAACATGAAGGCGCGGGTACGGGTTTCGATGTGCAAGCTCAGATCAGGCTGCTGGCGCTTCAGATCGGGCAGGCGCGGGATCAGCCAGCGCGTGGCAAAAGTCGGCACGGCGGCCAGATGCAGCACGCTGGCCTTGCCCGGCAGGCTCATCACGTCGAGCGTGTCTTGCTCCAGCGCGCGCAGGCGTATGGCCACCTGTGCGGCGTAGTCGCGGCCGCGTTCGGTCAGGGCCACACCATGGCGGGTGCGCGTGAACAGTGTCACGCCAACAAATTCTTCCAGCGCGGTGAGTTGCCGCGACACCGCACCTTGGGTCAGTGCCAACTCTTGCGCGGCACGGGTGTAGCTCTGGTGACGTGCGGCCGCCTCAAAGCACGCCAGCGCCTGAAGGGAGGGTATTTTTCTGCGCATGATGTGTTTAATATACACATATTAATTCTTTAGAAACGAAATTTGATTGCTTTTTTTATAGCATTAAGTACTTATATATATTGCGCTATGCGGCAGCTAACCTTCAATATGTCGTTCGAGTACATTTTTAATTCATGAGTTTTACTCATTTCAGTATGACAACAAATCGTTTGTTGTTGCAACCACCGAGGCGCTACCATGCGCCCATTTCATCCACCCACAGGAGCGCTCTCATGGCACACGCCGCTTTCAATTGGCAAGACCCTTTTTTGCTGGAACAACAGCTCAGCGACGACGAGCGCATGGTCAAAGAGGCCGCCGCCGCCTATTGCCAAGACAAATTGCAGCCCCGCGTGGTCGAGGCGTTTCGCAAGGAGCAAACCGACGCCGCCATCTTTCGTGAAATGGGCGAACTTGGCCTGCTTGGCCCCACCATCCCCGAAGCCTATGGTGGCCCCGGTCTGAACTATGTCGCCTACGGCCTGATTG
>NZ_JAGPBB010000131.1 GCF_018063565.1 Rhodoferax sp. | reverse complement strand
CCCAGGGACCCGGCCGCACAGGCGATGAACGACAACGCAAAAGCCCGCCCCGGTACAAACGGCGTGATGCCGGCCAGCAACGCCCCCAGCAGGCTGCCCACCGCCATGCCGACCCACCAGCTGCGCCAGGTGAAGCTATGGCTGATGGCTGGTGCCACCGGATGCCGGTGCAACCAGCGGTGCACCAAGTGTTGGGTGACCATGCAGCTTTGCACCACCAGCACCAGAAACAGCATCAAAAACGCATTCTTGTGGTACTTGGAAAAATTCAGCAGCATCAGCGCGGGCACATGGCTCAGGCCATAGATGCAGACCATGATGCCCCACTGCAGCTTGGCGTTGCGCTCCAGAAAGCGCTGGGGATCGTTGGCCAGCGCGCTCACCACCGGGATGGCCAGGAACACATACACCGGTATGAACACCGCAAACAGGTCAAATTGACGGCTGCCGACCAGCCAGTATTGCACCGGCAACACGACGAAAAAAGCCAGAATCAGGCTGCGGTGGTCACCATGACGCGTGGGCGAGAGGGTGAGGAACTCGCGCAGCGCAAAAAATGAGCCAAAACCAAACAACACCAGTCGCGCCTCGTCGCCGGCGATCCACGCCACCCAAAAGACGAAAATCATCATCCAGCTGGTCTTGAGCAGTTTGCTCAGGTTCTCGATGTCGCAGCTGCGCCGGTGGCTGGTGTTGGCGTCTTCGGACTCGCGCATCGACAGCAAAAACACCACGACGCCCGCCATCAGCAGCAAGCCAAAAACGATGATGAACAGGGCGCCGATCTGCTCGGTGGCGCTCAGGTTTTTCAGGGCTTTGTACATGGTGGTCGGCCGGTCAAACGTCGCGCAGGGCCACCACGGCGGCGCGTGCCCGAGTCAAAAAGTCATGCCGTTCTTCGCCGGGCTGCACGCGCATGGGGATGCCAAAGGTCACTGAGCACAGCACTGGGACCGGCACCACTTCGCCCTTGGGCATGACTCGTTGAACATTGTTGATCCAGGCTGGCACCAGTTCCACCTCGGGGAACTTCAAGGCCAGGTTGTACAACCCGGCCTTGAAGACGTTGGGTTCATCGGCGTAGCCGCGGGTGCCCTCGGGGAACAGGATCAACGAGTCGCCATCTTTCATCGCGTCTATCAGCGGCTCCAACGGGTCTTCGTCGGCATGGCGCTCGCGCGAGACATAAATCACATTGAACACCGCTGTGGTCAGCCATTCGCGAAATGGGGTCTTGGTCCAGTAGTCGCGCGCGGCCACGGCACGCACGCCGCGGCGCAACTCCTTGGGCAGCGCGGCCCAGATCATCACCAGGTCGGCGTGGCTTTGATGGTTGGCAAAATAGATGCGCTGCTCCGCTTTGGGCGGGCAGCCCCACCAGCGCGCCTGCGAACCGGTCAGGATACGGATCAGCCCCAGCAAGAAGTAGCTCACCAGCATTGCAGCCCATTCCAGTAGCAGCGTTCTCATGGCAGTTCGGCGCTTGGCATCCGGTTGGCAATGACACCCGCCCGGCCCGCCACGTAAGCGGAGTTGGGCAGCTTTTCAAAGTATTTGGGTCGCGGCAGCATCACCGCCAGGCGTGCGGCTTCATAGGCGCTGAGCTGAGCCGCTGGCTTGCGAAAATAATGCTGCGCCGCCGCTTCGGCACCAAACACGCCTTCGCCCCATTCCACACTGTTGAGGTAAATCTCCAGAATGCGCTGCTTACTCAGCAGTGCTTCAAGCAGCATGGTCAGCACAAACTCCTGTCCCTTGCGCAACAGGGTGCGCTCACCCGACAAGAACAGATTCTTCGCCAGTTGCTGGGTGATGGTCGAGCCGCCCACCACTTTGGCAGGCTTGACCGCTTTGAGCGGGGCCGCATTCTGTTTGGCGGACTTTTCCTGGGCACGGTTGAGGCGCTCCTGCAACTGAGAAGCGAGTTCCTCGGCCTTGCTGTTTTTTTGCCAGGCTTTTTCCAGCGCATCCCAGTCAACGCCATCGTGATTGGCAAAACCGTCATCCTCGCTGGCAATGACCGCACGTTTGAGCTGGTTGGAAATCTTGTCGTAGGGCATCCATTGCTGGCGCCACGGCAGGCGGCCCTTGTCGGTGACGATGCGCCACGCCTCTGAACGCTCGAACGCGGTGGATTGGGGGTCGACCACCGTCATGGCGGCGATGCGCGCCACAAAATACAGCTGCAGCAACAAGCCTGCGGCGATCAGCATCCCGGTCCAGCGCAACAGCATCTTCATGGCGGGTTGAAGCTGGCGGGCCGTGACAGCCAGTCATCGCACATCGAGCGCGAGGCAACCCTGTGATTGCTCGGTTGGTTCATCTGGCAAGCCTTTTGAAAGTGCCGGGGGACTTCATTTCTGTGTCAGGTGCAGCCGCAGCTCGGCCAGCACCTGACCGGCCGGCGGCATGACACCACGCCAGATGTTAAACGCCTCGGCCGCCTGACCCACCAGCATACCCAGACCATCGCGTGGCACGGCGCCGTGTGCACTGGCCCAGTCCATGAACGGCTGGGCACCGGCTCCGTACATCATGTCGTAGGCCAGTGCACCTGGCTTGAGCACATGGGCGTCGACCGGGACACCATGTCCACCCAGGCTGCTGGCTGTGCCGTTGATGATGATGTCAAATTGACCCTCCAGCCCTTTCAGATGATGCGCTTGAAGCTTCACATTTTGTAGCTTGGCAAGGTCTTGGTGGCGTGCCACCAGTTCCGCAGCCTTGTGCAGCGTGCGGTTGGCCACGCTGACGTGGCTCGGTCCCGCCTGAATCAAGGGGCCAAGCACCCCGGCGGCGGCACCGCCGGCGCCGATCAGCAGCACGCGAGTGCCTTGCAGGCTGAAACCGGCGTTTTGCTCGATGTCATCAACCAGTCCGATGCCATCGGTGTTGTCGGCCTCAATTCTGCCGTCCTGAAAGGTCAGGATGTTGCAAGCCTGGGCCAGCAAACCACGCTCGCTGGTGTGGGTGGCCAGCGCAGCGGCCTCAAACTTGAAGGGCACGGTGATGTTGCAGCCGTGGCCCCCTTCGTCCACGAAACTCTGCACGCTGTGGTCCAGGTGGTCCAACGGAATCAGTCGCTTGGTGTAGACAATGTCCTGGCCGGTGAGCTCGGCAAAACGGGCGTGGATCCAGGGTGACTGGCTGTGGGCAATCGGATTGCCCATGACGCAATAGAGGTCGGAGGTCATGTCGGGAGCTCGGTGGAGGGTAGCGGATTATTGGGTACCGACACGGGTTTCCAATGTGTCGTCTCGGGTAAATTTAAAGCGCGACACCACGGCGATCTGGTCGGCCTGGCGGCGCATGGCGGTGCTGAATGCACCAAATGGGCCAGCGCTTCTGGCGATGGCCTGAGCGCGGCGGTCCAGCGCGGGCACACCCGAGCTTTGCACCAGCTCGGTTGACAGCACCTGACCGTCGTGGTTGATATTAACAATCATGGTCAGTTCACCATACAGCTTCTGGCCGTTGAGTTGCGGAAAATTCTCGGTGCCCTTGTCTTCGATATTGCGGCGCAGGCGATCGTAATACACCGCGTACACCGCCTCGCGCGTGGCGGGACTGATGTAGCGCTTTTTAGGCCGGGCGTTTTCCGCGTTGATGCGGCGTTCAATCTCGGCCAGCAGCTTGATCAGCTGGCGACGTTTTTCTTCGCGTTGAACCTGATCGGGGCTGAGCTGCGCCTGTTGAGGATCGGTCGGCGGCATGGCGGCCAGCGTGTTCTTGACCTGCGACAGGATCAGGTTTTGCTGCTCCTGCATGTCGCGCAGTTGGCGTTGCTGATCCTGTTCCGTGTCTTCGCCAACGTTGGACAGTAGGGCAGGGGGCAAGGGGCTGGTGGCGCGCCCGCGCTCGGCTTCGCCACCACCGGCCATGTTGGCCTGGGCGATCGCCTGGGCTTTGGTAGGGCGCTCGTCGGCACGGGCGTTGACCAGCACCACTTCCAGCGGTGTGTCTTCAAACACCCGGTTAAAGGCCTCGGGGTCGACAAATCGCAGCGTCAGCAAAACCCCATGGACCGCGATGGACACGCCCAACGCCAGGTGCAGGGTGCTGAGGTTGCGCAGGTTCACGGTGTGGGTGACGGGCTGTCCGGCGGTTGCCCGGAGGCGACAGGCGACTCCGCCTCGTCAAGGCTCATGGCAATGGCAATCGGACCGCCCATGGCGTCGTCGTCGTCCATGTCTTCGCCTTGGGCGGTGTCGGGTTCGGCGTCGAGCCGCTCGGTCACCGTGCCATGGATGTCGAGCGATACCAGGTCGATGTCACCCAGGCGCACCATCACCCGGGCAAAGCGCGGCAGGTTCTGCGCACCGGCCACCGGCAGCACCAGCGGCAGGTGGTCGGCGCGGACCAGGTTGTCTTTGAACAAGGTGGCCTCGATCTGGCTGATGTCTTGCTGCTGCAGATACTTGAGCACCCAGAAGCGCTCCATGGCGTTCTGGAAGCCGTTGTAGGTGTTGTAGGCAGCATCGAAGCTGGAGATGATGGAGAATAGCTCGGCGTCCTTGGGTTTGAACGGTGCGACCAGTGCGGCGGTTTTGCCATGGCGGGCGCAGGCAATGATCTGCCACTGGTTCACCAGATCGGTGTAGCGGCGCAGTGGCGAGCTGCTCCAGGCGTAGCTTTTCACGCCAATGCCGGCGTGCGGCAGCGCTTTGGTGCCCATGCGCACCTTCACGCCGGGCGCCATGCTGGCCTGGCTGCGGTAGATGCCGGGCACGCCCAGCTCGGCCATCCAGCCACCCCAGGTGCTGTTGGCCAGGATCATGGCTTCAGACACGATCAGGTCCAGCGGCGCACCGCGCTGGCGGACGCTGATCTGCACTGATTCGCTGCCATGGGGTTCGGCACCGTCGTTGCCCACCAAGCGGTAGTTGTAGTCGGGCCGGTTGAAGTTCTCTGGCTTGCCGCGTACCACTTCACGTTTGGCCTTCAGATCTTTTGCCAAACGCTGTAAAAAAGAGAGCTCTGAGCGCTTTTCAGATAAGCGCTCAGGGTCATTCTGATGCTGAAAATCCGGGTTCTCCAGCCATTCAACAGTGACCACCGCGTCGAGTTGATCATGGCGCAGGTTGGTGCCAATGTGCACCCGCTCCAGACGTGTCTCGGTGGCCTTGATCTCCAGCGTGGCCTCGTCGAGCGTGACGTACAGCGACACGGCAGGGCAGTCCTGTCCTTCCAGCAGTGTGTACTTTTGCACCACCTCGTCGGGCAACATGGTGATCTTGTAGCCCGGCATGTACACCGTGGACAGGCGGGCGCGGCCGAGCTGGTCGATGGCGCTGCCAGGTTTGATGGCCAGGCCAGGCGCGGCAATGTGGATGCCCAGCAGCACTGTGCCGGTACCCAGGCCTTGCACCGAAAGTGCGTCATCAATCTCGGTGGTGGCGGAGTCGTCGATGGAAAATGCCTGGGCACCCGACAGAGGCAACTCGTCGGTGATGAGTGGCGCGTCAAGCTTGACAAAACCGGTGCCTTTGGGAAAGTTCTCCAGCAAAAAGCGCCGCCAGTGGAACTGGTAAGGTGAGTCGATGGCCCCCGCCTTGATCAGCAGATCCAGCGGACCGAGGTGGCTGGCGCGTGACGCTTCCACCACCGCCTTGTACTCGGGGGCGTTTTTGTCCGGTTTGAACAGGATCTTGTACAACTGGTCCCGAATCGCCGGTGGACAGGTGCCTGCGACCAATTCCTTGACCCACGCGTCAATCTGCAGGCCGATCTGCTTTTTCTTTTCGATGGCGGTCAGCGCCTGTGCCAGGATGTCGGCAGAAGCTTTGCGAAAGCGGCCTTTGCCGGCGCGGCGAAAATAGTGGGGTGCGTCATACAGGGCCAGCAACATGCCGGCCTGTTCGGTCAGCGTGGCCTGAGCGCTGAAGTAGTCGCGCGCCAGGTCGGCAAAACCAAACTCATCCTCAGGGGCAAATTCCCAGGCCATGTCAAGCTCAATGCTGCAACTGACCGCCTGCGCCGCCGCCAGCAGTTGTGCTGGTTCTGGCTTGTCAAACCTGAGCATGATGTTGGCTGACTTGACCTTGACGCGTTTGCCGCTGTCGAGCTCGACTTGCGCCGACGTGTCGGCCTCCGAGAGTATTCTCCCGGCGAGGAACTTGCCGGTTTCTTCAAATAATAGGTGCATCGGCAGATTGTCCCATGGGCCGATCACCCCGGGCTTGCACCGAGCTCGGGGCGTCGTTGCCGCAGTGGCCGCGCTAACCGATGAAATTGAACAGCGAGAGCTTCTGGATCTGCGCGTAGGTCTGCAACGCGGCTGAGTAACCGGTTTGCTGGTTCTGGAAGTCTGAAATGCCCTTGACCATGTCCAGATCCTCGGCGCGGGAGCGGTCGGCCTCCAACTCTATACTGCGTGTTTCCTGGTTGGCGCTGATGCGGTCGGCACGGCCAAGCAGATCACCTGCCTTGCCACGCTCGGCAGAGATACGCTGCATGCCGATGTCGATGTTGTGGAGGGCCTGGCTGACGGCTTGGGTCGCGGCGTTATTGTTCTGCGCGGAGGCGATGTCGGAGATTGCGTCGTCAAGGACACTGAAGATGCTGGGGCGGGCGTCGATGCTCACGGTGTCGTTGAGTTTGGGTGTGCCGCTGATCGTGAACGAAAGGCCAGGGATGCTCGTGACCGTGATACTGGCTGGGGTGGCAGTGGGATAGGTTACGGTGACTGGTGCTAAGGCACCAGACACGGCAG
>NZ_JAGPBB010000130.1 GCF_018063565.1 Rhodoferax sp. | reverse complement strand
GTCTGCGATTCCAAAGGTGTGATCTACAACGGTCGACCGGGCGGTTTTGATGCTTCCAAAGCACGTTTTGCCAAAGACACCGAGATGCGCACCCTGGCCGATGCCATGCTGGGGGCCGACGTCTTCCTGGGTTGCTCGACTGCCGGTGTGGTGACGCAAGACATGGTCAAGTCCATGGCCAACCAACCCATCATTCTGGCGCTGGCCAACCCCGAGCCCGAGATTCGCCCCGAACTGGCCAAGGCGGTGCGCCCGGATTGCATCATCGCCACCGGGCGCAGCGACTACCCGAACCAGGTCAACAATGTGCTGTGCTTTCCGTACATCTTCCGTGGCGCGCTGGACTGTGGTGCCACCAAGATCACCGACGAGATGAAGCTGGCCTGTGTCCGCGAGATCGCCGAACTGGCCAAGGCCGATGTCAGCGAAGAGGTGGCGCACGCCTACGCCGGGCAAGACCTGGCCTTTGGGGTCGACTTCATCATCCCCAAGCCCTTTGATTCACGACTGATTTTGCGCATTGCCCCGGCCGTCGCCGAGGCAGCGGCACGCTCTGGCGTGGCCACCCGCCCAATTGCAGACATGGACGCCTACCGCCAGGAACTGGCGCGTTTTGTCTACTCCACCGGCTTGCTGATGGAGCCGGTTTTCAACGCTGCGCGCAAGGCACCCGCCACCAGCAAACGCGTGGCCTATGCCGAAGGCGAAGACGAACGCGTGCTGCGTGCGGCGCAGATCGTGATCGAGGGTGCCTTGGCGCGCCCCATTTTGATCGGCCGCCCGGCCGTGATTGAAGCGCGCATTGCCAAAGCGGGGTTGCGCCTGAAGATCGGGCAGGACTTCGACGTCGTCAACCCTGAAGCCGACCCGCGTTTTCGCCAGTATTGGGAGACTTACCACCTGGCCATGGGGCGTCACGGCGTCAGTCCTGACGCCGCCAAGGCCGCCGTGCGGCGCTCGACCACCACCATTGCCGCGCTGATGGTCAAACTCGGCGACGCCGATGCCATGCTATGCGGCGTCTATGGGCGCTTTGATGTGCATCTGGAGCACGTCAACGACCTGCTCGGCCGCAAGCCTGACGCGCCCTGTTTTGCCACGCTGAACGCCTTGATGCTGGAAAAACATTCGCTGTTTGTGGCCGACACTTATGTCAACGAGGACCCCACCGCCGAACAACTGGTGGGCATCGCCCGCATGGCAGCGGACGAGGTGCGTCGTTTTGGCATTCCGCCCAAGGTGGCGTTCTTGTCGCACTCGAACTACGGCTCGTCCAAACGCGCCTCAGCGCAAAAAGTGCGCCGGGCACGCGACCTGTTCAAGGCCGCCTACCCGGACATCGAGTGTGATGGTGAATTGCGTGGCGACTCGGCGCTGTCGGTGGAAATCCGCCGCGCCGCGCTGTTGCACACCACGCTGGAAGGTCCGGCCAACATTCTGGTCTGCCCGAACCTGGACGCCGCCAACATCCTGTTCAACGTGCTCAAGGTCACCGCCAGTCATGGCGTGACGGTCGGGCCGATTCTGCTGGGTGCCGGTGCCACCGCGCATATCCTCACGCCGTCAGCGACCGTCAGGCGCATCGTCAACATGACCGCCTTGGCGGTGGCCGACGTAACGGCGGTGCGTTAGCCAAACCTCAAGGCCGCCAAAGGGGCGGCCTTGCAACGCCTTAGCTGAGTCGCAACTGCCGTGCGCCAATCAGGCGTGTTCCTTGTGGATTCAGCAAAAGTCACCATTCCATGACAACGGCAATCCACCGCCAAGTTTGCGCAGATTTGACCTTTTGCTTAAATATTTCAGCGTCTGTGCGCAATGCAACCTGGTCTGCCGTTGTCTTTGGACACTGCCCGTTGCCATCTAAACTCCTCACATGACCTGGCACGCCAAGCTCCACATTGCATACGGCCTTGAGAATCAGCGCACCCTTGCGCGACACCATCACGATGGCCCATTGCGCGTGCTGCAAAGCCTGTACCCCGAGGGCGACGGCATTTGCCACAACGTGCTGGTGCACCCACCGGGGGGCCTGGTCGGCGGTGACACGCTGGAGCTGGCGATCCGTGCCAACGGACAGGCACACGGTCTGTTGACCACGCCAGGTGCCACCCGGTTTTATCGCTCGGCCGGCGAACCTGCCGTTCAGCAAACGCACATCACCCTGCAAGACCAGGCGCGCCTGGAATGGCTGCCGCTGGAGGCCATTGCCTACAACCAGTGTCAGGCGGAAAACCGCCTCACACTCGAACTTGCACCCCAGGCCGAGCTGCTGGGCTGGGACGTGACGGCGTTGGGCTTGCCCCATGCCAACTTGCCTTTTGTGCAGGGGCATTTTTTGCAACACATCGAGCAGCCCGGTGTGTGGCTGGAACGTGGACGGATCGACGCCCAGGACCGGCGTTTGCTGGAGGGCCCGACCGGCCTGGCCGGGCAGCGCTGCATCGGGTCACTGTTTTTCACCAGCGGCAGTCCACTCGCCCGACAACGTCGCGAGGCTGGCCTGGAACTGGCGCAACGTTGCATCGCCGCCAGCGCCCTGCAACGCACGGCTGGGGTCACCTGTGTCAATCCTCAGGTGATGGTGCTGCGCGTGTTGGCCCCCGTGGTGGAGCCCACCTTCACACTGCTGCGTCAGGTCTGGGCGGTATGGCGGGCGCACTTCTGGCAACTGCCGGTCAGTGCGCCGCGGATCTGGTCGACCTGATCGCCGGTGCCAGACCACAGCATGGGTCGGGTCGTATGGTTGATCAGCTGGCACCCTTCAACAGGGCACGAATGTCCGCAGCGGTCAACTCGGGCGCGGTGTTGTAGCGGGTAAACAGCCGCAGTTTGCCGGTGGTGTCGTACACGTAGCTGCCGGCAGTGTGGTCAATGGTGTAACTGGTGGGCGTCGGACCATCCACCTTTTTGAAATACACCTTGAAGTCTTTGGCCAATGCTGCAGTTTTTTCGGGTGTAGTCGACAATGCCAGAAAACTCGGGTCAAAATTCTCCATATAGGCTTTGAGCATCGCGGGCTGGTCGCGCTGCGGGTCGACGGTCACGAACAGGCCTTGCAGCCGTTGCCCGTCTGGACCCAGCAATTTTTTGATGGCCACCATTTCAGTCATCGAGGTGGGGCAGACATCGGGGCACTGCGTATAGCCAAAAAACACCATCACCACCTTGCCCTTGAAGTCTGCCAGGGTGCGCGCCTGACCGTTATGGTCGGTCAGCTCAAAGTCCTTGGCATAGTTGGCTCCGGTCACATCAATCGCGGTAAAACTGGGACCGCCTTGGGAACAAGCTGAAAAAAGGCCTGTAGCGCTTATCCAAAGGGCGCTGTTTGCTATAACTTTTAGTGCATCACGTTTTTTCATGACTGCATCATAAACCGCAAGACTGCCCGGCTCAGATCAGCAGGTAGTGGTCCAGCAGCAAAGCGGCAAACAGCACACTCAGGTGAATCAACGAGAAACGAAAGGTCTTGCGCGCCAGCAGGTCTGAGTAATCCCGCCACAACCACCAGCCGTGCAGGCAGAACCCCAGGCTCAACACCACAGCCACCACCAGGTACAGCCACGAACTCATGCCGTAGACAAAGGGCAGCAGACAAGCTGCCAGCAGAATGAAGGTGTAGAGCAGCACCATCAGCCGGGTAAATGCGTTGCCATGCGTGACCGGCAACATCGGCAAGCCCGACTTGCGATAGTCTTCCACCCGGTACAGTGCCAGTGCCCAGAAGTGTGGTGGCGTCCACAAAAATATGATCAAAAACAGAATCATCGCCTCGGGTCCGACGTGATCCGCCATGGCGGCCCAGCCCAACACCGGCGGCATGGCGCCAGAGGCACCTCCGATCACAATGTTTTGCGGCGTCAGTGGTTTGAGGATCAAGGTGTAAATCACCGCATAGCCAATAAAGGTGGCAAAGGTGAGCCACATGGTCAGCGGGTTGACCACCCAATACAGCAATGCCGAACCCAATGCACACAGACTGGCTGAAAACAGCAGGGTTTGCCGGTCACCCAGCTCACCTTTGGCCGTGGGGCGCCAGGCGGTGCGTTTCATCTTGGCATCGATGCTTTTCTCGATGATGCAGTTGAACGCCGCCGCCGCACCCGCCACCAGCCAGATGCCCAGACATGCGGCAACCGCAACCGCGACCTGCGCCCCGCTGGGCAAGCCCGGCACGGCCAGCACCATGCCAATCAGCGCACAAAACACAATCAGCTGGATCACCCGCGGCTTCATCAGCGCATAGAACTGCAAAAAGACCGACACGCTGGGTTCCGGCTGGTTCATGCCGATGTCCTGCGTTGCATCGCGCTATGGGCCAACGGATGTGCCATGGACACACGCCAGCCCATGTCTGCCGCCACCCAGGTCAGTACCAGCACCAGCGCAGCCGCACCACCGGTATGCAGCAGTGCAGCCAACAGTGGCCAACCCAGCACCACATTGCTCAATCCAGTGGCCAGCTGCAAGCCCAGCAAACCGGCCAGCCATCGTGATGCCACCCGCCAGCCAGGCTGGCGGTTCAGCTGCCAGGCCAGCAGCATCAGCAGCAGCAATACCAGATAGGCCATCAGCCGGTGCACGTAATGAATGGCGGTGAGTGCAGCAAAACCGATGTGCTCACCTTGTGAGGTGAGTCCCAAGCCTCGCCACACCTCAAAACCTTGCCGAAAATCCATCTCTGGCCACCAGCGTCCCTGACAGGTCGGGAAGTCACTGCAAGCCAACACCGCGTAATTGCTGCTGACCCATCCGCCCAAAGCCGCCTGAAGCATCAGCAAGCCCCAACATGCCAGCACCAGGCTCCCCACGGCCACCCCCAGGGCAGGGGGTTCACACGCTTGACTTCGGTGACGCACCACCGGAATACACAGCAGCACCAGCAACACCAACGCACCGAGCAAATGCAGGGTGACAATGGCCGGAAACAGTTTCATCGTGACGGTCAACGCGCCAAAGGCGCCTTGCAGACAAACCCAGAACAGAGTGACGCTGGCCAGCCAGGGCTTGCCAGACAATACCTCAGGCGTTTGTCTGACGGACCGACGCTGGCGCAACCAATCACGCCAGGCCAACACGGTTAACCAGACAATCAGCGCACCGACCCCGGTCGCCAAATAGCGGTGCAACATCTCAATCCAGGCCTTGGCGTGGGTCACCGGGCCATCGGGCATCACACTTTGCGCGGCGTTGATGTGTGCACTTGCACCCAGAGGGCTGTGGTTGCCGTAGCAACCCGGCCAGTCGGGGCAGCCCAGGCCGGAGTCGGTCAGGCGCGTAAAGGCACCAAAGATCACCAGGTCAAATGTCAAAAACAGGGTGAACACACGCAGCGCCTGACGCTGCTGTGCCACTGTGCCGTGCCGGTTTCGCCACCAAACCCATAGCGCCGGACCAACAGCCAATATGGCGCCAATGGCTAAAAGGCTTGTCAATGGCGACAGGTTGTAGGCGGCAACTTCGGCAAGTGGGCTGGACATGGTCAACCTGGCCTAGTTGCGCCCGGGTGCATCCCAGGCCACCGACGCGCGCAGCAAATGCTCCAGGTCGCGTTTGGCCTGTCTGGCCCCGGCACTGTCAAAAACGGCGGGCAGGCGCATCATGGCATTGCCCATCGGATCAATCACAAAAATGTAGTCTTGCAGCTTTTTGCCAGCAGGCAACGGCAGCCAGGCTTGCAACAAGGACGCGTCCACCCGTGCCACGAAGGCCTGGTCTTTTTGCAGGTGGGCGGCCAGTGTGGCATTCACAGGTGCCGCGTCATTGACCAGCCAGACCCAGTCCACCCGCGTCATGTCCTTGCCCAACATCAGTCGAAACTGGCGCATCAGCAACAACTGTTTCTGGCAGTCGCCCACACACGCCCCACCATCGACCTTGACCAGCAACCATTGATCTTTCAGACTGGCCAGCGGCAACGTGGTGCCGTCAAGACGGGCCGCCACTGCGCCAGCAGGTACCGCTTGCGTCGGGGCGATCAACTCACCCAATGTTGCCTGACCTTGCGGTCGGACGACATAAAAGGTCAAATAGGTCAGAATGACCGGCAACGAACACACCAGCACAATGGCCAGCAGCTTCAGGCGGCTGCGTGCCACCTCGGGCGCCAACGCATCGGCTGGGCTGGGCAGCGACACCACGGTCAGATCAAGCGGCTCGTCGCGCGGCAGTTGGTTCATGGCAGTTTTGGGCGGCGCAGGCTCGCAACCCCATAAAAAACAAGCAGCGCAACCGCCATGCCAAACCACTGAAACGCGTAGCCCCGGTGCATCGCCACCCGGTCCTCGGGCGGCTCCCATTGGCGCACCAAGCCATCGGCAGACGCACTGGTTTGTTGCAACACCACCGGCTGTAGCGGTGCCTTGAGCAAGTCGGAAATACGTTCCATGTCCAGGCGCGACCACAGGTTGCTGGCCTCGGGGTGGTCTGGCATGAGTAAAAACTTCTTGGTCGACGGCACAAACGCGAGGCCGGTGAGGCGTTGCGCGCCGCTGGGCGTGGCCACCACCGGCAACACACCACGCAGACCGTGCGGCCAGGCCACCCAGCCCCGGTTGACCAGAATGCGGGTGCTGCTGCCCTCGAGCCTGAGCGGCGTGATCACCTGCACTCCGGGCTGGCCGTTGTGCTGACGATTGTCCAGAAAGATCTGGTACTGCGCCTCAAACTCACCGTTCACCTCGATGGGCGCGCCGCGCAGCGCCTGCGCATCCATCAGCGTGCCACCCACCGGCAAAGCGCCAAGTTGGTTG
>NZ_JAGPBB010000129.1 GCF_018063565.1 Rhodoferax sp. | reverse complement strand
TTTCGGGCGGTGAAAAACAGCGCGTGGCGATTGCCCGCACTCTGCTGAAAAACCCGCCGATCCTGATTTTTGACGAAGCCACCAGTGCGCTGGACAGCGGCAACGAGCGCGCCATTCAGGCCGAGCTACAAAGTGTGGCGCAAAACAAAACCACGCTGGTAATCGCGCACCGCCTCTCGACCGTGGTGGAGGCGCATGAAATCCTGGTGATGGAAGCTGGGCGTATTTTGGAGCGCGGCACCCATGCGGCGCTGCTGGCGGCCAACGGACGCTATGCGCAAATGTGGGCGCTGCAGCAAAGCGCTGAGTAATTTGTATGTTTTATGTCTCTAGCCCTTATTTATTTAGCGTATATAGCTACATTTTGTGTAGCAATTGTCGGTGCTCGAGATCGCCTGCGTCCGCGCCAGTTGGCATTCACCGCTGAGCCCGCACCGCCATGCCCCACGCCCTGTATGTCTTGCTGCGCACCGCACTGAGTCTGGCGCTGGTGGTTCTTTTACTGTTGCACGTCAGCGGCGACCTGCCGCTGCCCCTGCTCAACCGGCTGGAGCAACTGGCCTACGACGCGCGGCTGCGTTTGACATTGCCCGAAACTGTTGACTCGCGCATCGTCATTGTTGATCTGGACGAGGCCAGCCTACAGCGCGAAGGCCCGTGGCCGTGGCCGCGTCAGCAAGTGGCGCAGTTGGTTGACTCGCTGTTTGACCACTATCAGGTGCGGCTGCTGGGATTTGACATGTGGTTTTCCCAGCCGGAGACCAATCCCACGTTGCTGGCAATGGAGCAGTTGGCGCAGGGACCACTGCGCGACAACGCGCAATTTCAACACCACTGGGCAACAGTGCGTGCGCAAACCGATGGTGATGCGGTGTTGGCCGCGAGCCTGCGCGGTCGACCGATTGTGTGTGGCTACTACTTTGCCAGTGCCAACCAGGAAGGCGAAGCGCTGCAAGTGGGGCAACTGCCTGCACCTGCGGCAGTGCTCAGTCAGTTGGAGAGGGCGGTCAACCCGTTTGCCAGCGCCAGCGGTTACAGCGCCAACCGCGGTCAGTTGCAAGCCAGTGCCACCAGCGGGGGTTTTATTAACAGCAACTTGGTTGACGACGATGGCCTGTTTCGCCGCCTGCCATTGCTGATGACCTACAACAACCAGCTTTACGAACAGTTGGGTCTAGCGATGGTGCGTACCCTGTTTGGGCAACCGCCGCTGGAGTTTGTCAGCGCCGCCGGCTACGCGGCCGCGGGCAGCACTGGCGGGCAGCGCGTGGAGACCTTGCGGTTCGGGCCATTTGAAATACCGGTTGATGGCCAAGGCGCTGCGCTGTTGCCTTACCTGGGACCGCAGGGCAGTTTCCCGTATGTCCCGGCCAGCCAGGTGCTGCGGCGCACGGCTGATCCGAAGTTGCTCGAAGGCGCCATCGTGCTGCTCGGATCCACCGCGCCAGGTTTGATGGACTTGCGCGCCATGCCGGTGCAGAACATTTACCCCGGTGTCGAAATTAACGCCACGCTGATTTCGGGCGTGCTCGATGGCCGCATTAAATACCGCCCGGCCTACACCGAGGGTTTGGAGTTTTATCTGCTGATGCTCATTGGACTGCTCAGCACTGGGCTGGGCTGGCTCGCGCCCCTGCGCGCGCTACTGGCCACTTTGGCCTTGACTGGCGTGGTGATTGGCTTCAATCTCTACGTTTGGGAGGCGCACAACCAGGTGATCCCGCTGGCACCCAGTCTGGTCCTGATCTTGCTGCTCTACCTGATGCACTCCAGCTATGGCTATTTTGTGCAAAACCGCCGCGAGCAACGTCTGGCGCAGGTCTTTGGCCAGTATGTGCCGCCTGATCTGGTGGCCGAAATGAGCAAGAAGCCCGCCAACTTTGCGCTCGGAGGCGAGAGCCGAGAGATGACGGTGTTGTTTTCTGACCTGGCCGACTTCACCAGCGTCAGCGAGGGACTGACACCGCAGCAGCTCACGCAGCTGATGCAGTTTGTGCTGACCCCACTGACCCAGGCCATCCACGCCCAGCGCGGCACAGTTGACAAGTACATTGGCGACGCGATCATGGCGTTTTGGGGTGCACCGTTGGCCGACGCCGACCATGCCCGCCACGCGGTGTTGGCCGCGCTGGCCATGAAAACGCGGCTCGCGGCGCTACAGCCCGAATTGAAAGCGCATGGCTGGCCGGCTTTGCGCATGCGCATTGGCGTCAACACCGGGGTGATGAACGTCGGCAACATGGGCTCAGAGTTCCGCATGGCCTACACCGTGCTGGGCGACGCGGTGAACCTGGCCTCACGCCTGGAAGGTGCAGCCAAGCAGTACCGCGCCACCATCGTCATCAGCGAGACCACCCGCGCGGCGGTGCCCGAGATCGCCTGCCGCGAGCTTGACATCGTGCGTGTCAAGGGGCGCACGCAGCCGGTCACGTTGTTTGAACCCTTGGGGCCGTTGGCCGAACTGGATGCACCGATGCAACAGGCGCTGGCCGCGCACCAGCAGGCGCTGGCCTGGTTTCGGGCGCAGCAGTGGCCGGCGGCGCAGGTCGCTTTTGAGACCCTTGCGCAAGCGTGGCCGCAAGAGCCCTTATATTCGCTCTACTTGGCGCGTATCAGCGTGCTACAGCGCGACCCGCCGGGTCCGGATTGGGACGGCGTGTGCAACCTCACTGAAAAGTAAACCTGGAGGCAATTGCCATGAAACTGCTGCGAACCTTATACACCGTGCTCGCCGCCCTTTTTCTCGGTCTGGCCACCCCGCTAGCCCAAGCGCAGGCGACCGCCGCTGGGTATGTCACGCGGGTGCGCGGCGAGGTGCAGGCGCTGGTGGGCGCCAAAGCGCAGACGCTGGCGCTGGGCAATGCCCTGTACCTCGGCCAGCGCCTGAGCACCGGGGCCGACGCCCGACTGGAAGCGCGCATGAAAGACGGCAGCGTCCTGACCCTGGGGGAGCGCACCGAGTTTGTGATCGAGCAGGTCGCAGGCAGCACGGCCAAGGCAGCCGACAGCCGGTTTTCTCTGCTCAAAGGTGCGTTTCGGGCCATCACCGGCAAGCTGGCCAATGGTCAGCCCGCGGCAAGCTGGCAAGTCCGCACCCCGGTGGCCATCATTGGCGTACGTGGCACCGAGCTGTGGGGCGGCATGAACTTGCTTGGTGCCGGTCCTGACACGCTTGACGTTGTGATGATCAATGGCAAGGGCGTGTTTGTCGAAAACCAGCAGGGCGTCACCGAGTTGGCGACTGCCGGAGACGGCACCACCGTCAAAGGTGCGGCAGCAGCCCCCGTCGGCCTCGTGCCTTGGGGACAGAAGAAAATCGATGCGGCACTGTTCAGCGTCAGCTGGTAAGCTCCGTGAGTCCCGATTTATTCTTAACTTTAGTAGCACAAAAATGTTTATTTATATGGGCTGGAGGCCTATTTGATGGAATTATTGATCCTTGTGCTGGTACTTGGCTTTGTGTTGCACAGTTTCAACCAGAGAGACCAGCGGGTGCGTATTGCCTTGCTGGGGCGTTACCTGGGTAAGTATCAGATCGAGAAACTCATGGAGAACCTGACGCAGGGTTACCTGCGTGCGTTGGGTGAGTCCGATGCGCAACGCCAGGCCTCGATCTGGAGCATGCTCAGCACGGCTGAAACCGAATTGTGTGAGCAGTTCAACGCCTTTGTGCTCGATTTTTCGAACGTTGCGGAGCCGGCGGCGCGGGTCAGCAAGTTGCCCGTCGGTTTGCCTTACGCAGCGCAATGGTTGGCTGCCAGCACTTTTGACATGCGCAAGGTGCTCAGCCTGCATGCCCATGGCATCGCGCAGGCGGCCAACAACCGCCAGGCTCAGTCACCCAAGGGCAAGGCCTTCATCGTGATGGCTGAGCTGTTTTTGATGCAGCACAGCTGTCACTGGTTTTGTCGTTCCAAGCTGGTGGCTCATGCGCGTTTGTTGGCGCGTCATCAAACGCCGTACGAGAAGGTGTTGAACTCGGTGGCCCCGCAAACACGGCAGGCGTACTGTGCCTTGGTCGGGTGTGCGCGGTGATGCGTCTGGTCATGCGCCGCGTCAGGTGTTGGTTGCCACCCTGGTTGCAACGCATTTTGGGACGCGCATCTGCGTCAACTGACCAGCAGCGGGCGCTGGATTTGCTCAAGGCCATCGATGCCGGTGGTTTGCCCCTGAATCCGGCGCGGGTCAACGACATTGCCCGCCAGCTGGGACTGGAGGTATCGCCCAAAGCGCCGATGGCCGAAACCATTGCCCGTATTCGGGCCTGCACCCGGCGCTGGGAGTAACCGCGTGTTGCACAGCCCAGTCAAACAAACCAGGTGAATGCATGGAAACCAAATGGCTTGAAGATTTTGTCAGCCTGGCCGAAACCCGCAGTTTCAGCCGCTCGGCCATGTTGCGGCACGTGACACAACCGGCTTTGTCCCGGCGCATCCAGTCGCTGGAAGCCTGGGCCGGCGCTGACCTGGTGGACCGCAGCAGTTACCCGACACGGCTGACGCCGGCCGGCGAGACGCTGCATGCGCAGGCCATGGAGGTGTTGCATGCGCTGCAAACCACCCGGGCCATGCTGCGTGGTCATGCCACCGCGGCGCAGGATGTGATTGAGTTCGCCGTGCCGCACACCCTGGCCTTCACGTTTTTCCCGGCTTGGGTCTCCAATTTGCGCGAACAGTTCGGTCCGATCAAAAGCCGCCTGATTGCGCTCAATGTGCACGATGCGGTGATGCGCCTGGTCGAAGGGAGCTGTGACCTGCTGATCACCTACCACCACGCGTCACAGCCGTATCAGCTGGATGCCGAACGTTACGAGATGGTGAGTCTGGGTGAAGAGGTGGTGGCACCGTACAGCCGTCCCGATGCACAGGGTCAGCCCATGTTCGAGCTGCCGGGCAAACTCGGCCGCCCGTTGCCCTACCTGGCCTATGCGCAAGGCGCGTATTTGGGGCAGATGGTGGAACTGATCCTGAAGCGCTGCTCGGCACCTGTGCACTTTGACCGCGTATACGAGACCGACATGGCCGAGGGCCTGAAGGCCATGGCGCTGGAAGGCCACGGTGTGGCGTTCCTGCCCTTCAGTGCGGTACAAAAAGATTTGCGTGCCAAACGCCTGGTCAGCGCCGCACCGCCTGAGCTGAGAGGTTTGCAGATCACCATGGAGGTGCGGGTGTACCGGCAGCGGGTGCTGCATCGCGAGTCGTACAAGCCTGCTGCATCGTCCCAGACAGGTGAGTCAGGCAAACGCAGCGCCCTGGCACTGTGGGACTTCTTGTTGGCGCAGGGGCGCGCCAGCCTGGGGTGATTCAAACCGCTAGGGCGGGACCGCCCATCAAGTCCACCAGTTCTGCGGCAAAGCGCTCGGGCTGTGCCAGATGGGGGCTGTGGTCAGCACCGTCATACAGACTGAGGCGCGCCGAACGGATTTGTGCCGCCACGTGGTGGGCTGTGTCCAGTGTGTAGAAGTTGCTGCAAGCGCCGTAGGCCAGCAGGGTGGGTAGCGCGATCTGCGGCAGAACATCGCGGTAGTCAGCGGCAACCAGGCTTTGCCACAGGCTGATCAAGGTGGCAGGCTCCAGCTTGCCCAGGGCCTCACGCGCGACGCGCCATCCCGAGCTGTTGCGCAGGTAGGTTTCGCGGGCGCGCGGATTCAGGCCAAACGCGCTCAGTCGCAACACGGCCTCCACAAAATCAGTCTGCAGATCGTCAACAAACTGCTGTGAGCGTGCGGCACCAAAGTCACCGTAAATGCCATCATGCCAGGTGGGGTCGGTCATCAGTTTGGGAGACTGGTCAATGAAAGCCAGCGCAGAGAAACGCGTGCTGCCGAAATCGCGCAAGCATTGCCACAGGGTCAGCGCACCCATCGAATGCCCCACCGCGGCCACGCGCTCAAGTTCAAGGTGGTCCAGCAAGTTCATCACATCACGTGCCAATCGGCGCACATCGACGGCGGTGCCGGTCTGAAGCGCATGCCCGCCATGGCCACGCGCGTCGGGGCGCAGCAGGCGCACGGTTGGGTGCAGGCGGGTCAGTGGCGTGATCAGTGGCGACCAGGCGGCGTGGCTGGCGGTCCACCCGTGCAGCAGCAGCAGCGGTGTGCCCTGTCCGGTTTGATACAGATGGAGCCGTTCGCCGTCGTCGGCACTGATGATGTGATGTTGCATGCAGAAAGTTTAGCGGCGGTGGTGGCCGCTTGGCAGTGACTTTTGGGACAATCAGCACCATGACCCAAACCCTGACCATCACCCGCCCTGACGACTGGCACCTGCATGTGCGTGACGGCGACGCTCTGGCGGCTGTGGTGCCCCACACGGCAGCGCAGTTTGCCCGGGCCATCATCATGCCCAACCTGCGCCCACCCATCACCACGGCGGCGCAGGCGCTGGCATACAAGCAGCGCATTTTGGCCGCCGTGCCCGCTGGCGTGCCATTTGAGCCACTGATGACGCTTTACCTCACCGACAACTTGCCGCCAGAGGAGATTGTCCGCGCCCAAAGTGCCGGTGTGGTGGCGGTCAAGCTCTACCCGGCGGGCGCGACGACCAACAGCGACGCGGGTGTGACCAATATTCGTCACACCTACGCCACTCTCGAAGCCATGCAACGCGCCGGCATGCCGCTGCTGGTGCATGGCGAGGTCACCTCGCCCGATATTGACCTGTTTGACCGCGAGGCGGTGTTCATCGAGCAGCAACTGATCCCGCTGCGCCGTGATTTCCCCGGGCTGAAAATCGTCATGGAACACATCACGACCGCTGAGGCCGCGCAGTATGTGGCCTCGCAGGGGCCGTTGACCGCCGCGACGCTGACGGCGCACCACCTGCTGTTCAATCGCAACGCCATTTTCAGTGGGGGAATTCGCCCACACTACTATTGTCTGCCGGTGCTCAAGCGCGAAAGCCACCGCCAGGCGTTGCTGGCCGCAGCGACCAGCGGCAGCCCCAAGTTTTTTCTTGGCAC
>NZ_JAGPBB010000061.1 GCF_018063565.1 Rhodoferax sp. | reverse complement strand
CCATCACCACAGGCAACAGTTATAGCGCCTCAGGCGCGCTGTGGGCGGCGCACGACGCCATGGAGCGGCTCAACCTGCTGCCCAAACCGGTTGGCCGTGAGCGTGTCAAGTTCAAGGCGATGGTGGTCGGTGCCACCGGCGCCATCGGCTCGGTGTGCGCACGGCTGATTGCCAAGGTCGCCACCGAGGTGTATCTGGTATCGCCCGAGACCGCCAAGCTGCTGGCGATCAAGGAGTCGATCCTGCAGGAAACGCCCGATGCGCAGTTGTTCCTCTCGGCGCACGCCGACAAAGACATTGCCGACATGGACATGATCGTGACCGCCACCTCGGGCGCAGGCAAGAAAGTGCTCGACATCATGCAGGTCAAGCCCGGCTGTGTGATCACCGACGTGGCGCGCCCGCTGGACCTGCCGGCCAGCGAAGTCGCCAAGCGCCCCGATGTGCTGGTGATCGAGTCCGGCGAGATTCAACTGCCGGGTGAGCAGGTGAAGATGAAAAACATCGGCCTGCCCAAGGGCGTGGCTTATGCGTGCCTGGCCGAAACCATCGTGCTGGCGCTCGAAGGCCGGTTCGAGAACTTCACCGTCGGCCGCGCCATCGAGTGGGAGAAAGTGCGCGAAATCTACAAGCTCGGCCTCAAGCACGGCATGAAACTGGCGGCGATCAGCGGCGTGAACGGACCGTTTACCGACGAGGACATTGCCCGGGTGCGCGAACTGGCGCTGGCCGCACGTGCCAAATCGGCCGCTGCGCCCGCCAAGGCAACACGGCGCAAGGCTGCGGCCAAGTCGCCTGCCAGCACTGATGCCGTAGCGCCAACGCCCACAGCACCCGCCCCCGCCCCCGCCAAGGCCGTGCGTGCCAAAGCGCCACGCAAGGCGGCAGCAAAGAAACCGGCCTGAACGTCTGCACCCATGACGACCGGCACGCGCCTGCAGGGTCTGGCGCCGCTGGTGTCGGCCAACACCCGGCTGCTGATTCTGGGCAGTTTTCCCAGCGTGCGCTCGCTGGCGCAGCAGCAGTATTACGCCCACCCACAAAACGCCTTCTGGCGAATTTTGCAAGCGATTTGGCCCTCTAGCGCATACCCAATAAGCGCAACCAGCTATCAAAGTCGATGCGAATGGCTGCTCGCACGCGGCCTGGGCCTGTGGGATGTGTACGCATCATGTGAGCGCCAGGGCAGCCTGGATGCGGCCATCTGCAACCCCGTGGTCAATGACCTGGCGGGGTTGGCCGCGGTTTGCCCCGCGCTGTGCGCCATTGCCCACAACGGTGGCGAAAGCGCCCGCCACGCGCGCCACAGTGCCGCGCTGGGTCTGCCGGTTTACCGCCTGCCCTCCACCAGCCCTGCCAATGCCAGTTGGTCGTTCGAGCGAAAACTAACCGCCTGGCGCGAAGTTTTTTGTGCCGCAGGGATCTTTTGACCCGTGGCACGGCAAGGCCGATAGGACCCAACGCGGGGCCAGTCGGCTTTCACATAGGTTATTGGCACCGCAGGGTGCCACGTCGCCCCAAATTGCCGCAAAGCTCACTAAACTGCAGGTTTACCGCTTTCCACGCCATCATCGAAAGGATTTCCATGGACATCGCCGAACGCATCAAGGCCATCATCCTCAAACCCGCCGAGACCTGGCCCATCATCGAACAGGAAGCCACCGACCTGAAGACGCTCTATGTCCCCTACATGCTGATTCTGGCGGCGATTCCAGCGGTGGCCAGTTTTATCGGATTGAGCCTGATCGGCATGGGGGGTTACGGATTTACCTTCCGGGTGCCGTTGCTGTCTGGACTGGGCATCATGATCACCCAGTATGTCATGACGCTGGTGATGATTGGGGTCTGGGGCTGGCTGATCAATATGTTGGCCAGCACCTTTGGCGGGCAGCCCAATTTGATGCAGGCGCTCAAGCTCTCGGTTTACGCCAGCACCCCCGCGATGGTGGCAGGCATCTTCGGCATCGTACCCAGCCTGGGGATTCTGGGTCTGATCGGTGCGCTGTATGCGCTTTATGTGCTCTACCTTGGCTTGCCGGTGCTGATGAAGAACCCGAAAGAAAAGACCATTCCCTATATGGTGGTGGCCGCCGTCATCGGGATTGTCTGCAGTGTGCTGATCAACGTGCTGGCTTCGGTCTTCACCCCCTCACCGATGGGCCAGATGCAGCGCCCCATGGGGGACATCAACATCAGCACGCCCGAAGGTGATGTCAAGATCACCGCCAGCCCGCCGGGCAACACAGCCGCACCCAGCGCCAATGGCGACGCCACCATGACCATCAAAACACCCGACGGCGAGGTCAAGATCGACATGAAGAACATGGAAGAGTTCGCCAAGAAGATGCAGGCCATTGCCGACGCACAGGAAGGCAAGAAATAAAGGCCAAGGCTTTCATTAACCAATTGCCCAATGGTTTTGTCGCGCCGGGCAGCAGCCTTTTTCGACGCCTGGTCACGGGTATCAGACCGGGTGATGGTCAGACGACTCATGGGCATGCCGCTTGTTGGTGTCAAAGCAATAAGAACCATGGCGCTGCACCTGCTGTGGCTGGCGGCCCCGCGTTTCAGTGGTGACCCGCTTCGTAACCCGTTGCGGGTGCTCCGAGTGCAGTCGTACGTTCATGGATGTCACGAGCGGATCCCATGACTCACAGGTCATAAACGCGTGTTCAACGATTGCGTTCAGGCGAATGATAAAACTGCACCACGTTGCGCCCCGCATCCTTGGCCTGGTACATGGCCGCGTCGGCCCATTTCATCAAGTCGTTCTGACTGGCTTCGTGGTTGAAGAACAGGACCACTCCAATGCTGGCGCTGCAATGGTGCTCAACCGACTTGTCTTTCTCGCCCGGCTGCGCCACGGTCAAGAAGTAGGGCGCGGCCAGGCTGGAGCGAATCTTCTCGGCTACAGTGGCGGCCTGTTCGGTGGACTGGTCTTTGTCGGCATCCAGCTCCACGAGCATCACCACAAACTCATCACCGCCCAGACGGGCCACGGTGTCCACTTCGCGCACACAGGCACACAGCCGCTTGGCCACCTCGACCAATAGCAAATCACCCACACTGTGCCCATGCGTGTCATTGAGTGGCTTGAAGTTGTCAAGGTCCAGAAACAACAGTGCCCCGTACAGTCCGCTGCGCTTGCTGATCGCCATGCTCTGCTTCAGGCGGTCGTCGAGCATGCGGCGGTTGGGCAAGCCGGTGAGTGCATCAAAGTAGGCCAGTTGGCGGATTTCCTCAAGCAGAGCAGTGCGCTCGGCCTCGGCCTGGTGCCGCTTTGTAATGTCGCGGGTCACGGCAAGCTGAACAGTCTCGTCATTCTCCCGCATGGGTACGGCGTGGGTCTCCAACCAGCGGTGACCACCCTTGAGTCCCTGCACGACAAATTCCATCTGAACGCTTTCACCCGCGAGTACCCGCCTGTGCATATCGGCAAAGGCTGAGCGGTACTCGGGTGCAATGAGGTCCGCCACCGGCTTATCCAGCACCTGCCCCTCCGAGTCGGCTTCGATCATGGCAAGTCCGGCCGGGTTCATCTGCTTCAAACGCCCCTGTGCATCGACGATCTTGATACATTCAGGCTCGTTCTCAATGATGGTGCGCAGACGGGCTTCGCTCACATGCAAGGCAAGCTGCGCTTGCTTGCGCGTGGTGATGTCTGCGTGCGTGCCGGCCATCCATTCTGGAAGCCCATTGGAGGTGCGGCTGACCAATTTACCCCGGTCAAGTACCCAGATCCAGTGCCCGTCCCGGTGCAACATGCGTATCTCGCATTCGTAATGGTCGATCTCATCGGCAAAGTGCCTTTCCAACGCGCCACCGGATAGCGCCAAATCGTCTGGGTGGGCGTACTTCATCCAGGTGGCGATGCTGATTGGGGACAGGTCGTCCAGGGTGTAGCCAATCAGCTCGGCCCAACGTTCGTTAAAACGGGTCTCACCGGTTTGCACATTCCACTCCCAAGTGCCCACCCCGGTGCCCCAGAGAATGTTGGACATACGTTGGCTCTGCTGCACCAGAGCCTCTGCTATCCGGCGTCGTTGGGTCACGTCAAGAATGATCGAGTACAGCAAATGCCGACCAGCCACCTCGATCGGGCCGGAATGCACTTCAACATCGCGTAGGCTGCCATCGGCCAGGCGGTGCGAGAAATTGAAATGTGCTCGCTTTTCAGTGACAGCCAACTGCATCTCGGTAGCAATCTGGTCGGCGGTCAAGACATTGATCTGGCCAATGTTCATGGTCTTCAATTGTTCGATGCGATAACCGTAAAAGTCAGCTGCCGCCTCATTGCCCTCAATGATGTGCCCGTCAATCGGATCAATCAACAACATGGGCACACGCGACCTGGCAAAAAGTGCGTTGTAGCGTTGCTCGCTAACACGCAGCTCGGCGGTCAAATGTTGCGCAATGGTTTCAGCGCGGCGACGGGTGCTGATGAGCGAGCCGGCTAGTCCAAGCACGAGCATGCCGACAAGGATTAGCGTCGCCAAGTCGACCCACGCTGAAGAAAACCGCTGGGTAGCGGAAAACCCTGGCAAGGTTGTGTAGCGCAACGTCCAATAACGACCGGACAGTTCCAACTTTTCGGTGAAGGTGAAGCTATCGCCGTTTGCTACCGCGCCGGACGCAGTGTCTTGCTCGCTGTCGTACAGCAGATGTGCTTCAGACAAGACTTCACCATCGAATACTTGCAGCCGGATGGCATCCAGCTCCTTGGCAAGAATCGGTGTCATCAAGTCGTTCATGCGGTAAGGGCTGTACACCCAACCCACCAATGCAGCGCGCCGCTGTTCGATGGTTTGCGTGAGCGCGGCGTTGCGATACACCGGGAAATAAGCAAGTAGTCCGGCCTGAACGTCGGCTTTGGTTTCCTGCACCAGTTTTACCTTGCCGGAAAAAATGACGTCACCCACGTCGCGTGCTTGCGCCATTGCCGCATTGCGCGTGGTTTCCGAATACATGTCGTAACCAAAGGCGCGCAAGTTGCGACCAGAAAAAGGTTCAAGGTAAATGATGCTGGTGTACTCATCGCGGTTTCCCTCGGGCTTGATGATGTACTCGGGGTAACCTTGCTTGCGCATCTCGGTCAGATGGGATGCCAGTTCTTGCTTAGGAACGTACAAAGAAAAACCAACACCCTGAATGCCCCGGTAGGACTGATCCAGATCGAGTTTCTCAACGAATGCAGCCCACTCGGCGCGTTCCACCTTTGCCGACGCAGCAAATAAACCGGCACCTGAACGCAAAATCTGGGCGTAGGCCGAGGTTCGCTCGTCTATCTTTGTAGTGATGCGATGCGATTCATGGACAAAGACGTCGCGCAGGTTTTGCTCGCGGCGCTGCTGCAATAGCTGCCACACGATGGACAACCCAATCAGCGTCAACAGCATGACCAGAATGGCCGGCCAATGTCGACGCAGGCGTGGTAAACCTGTGGTTGGTAAAGCGTTGCTGCCAATCATGCTGAACGCATCTCCAGGATGAAGAAGCTTAATGCACCTAACTGGTGCAAGCACTGATAAGGATCAACACGAGGATAGATTTCCTCCGAATGGGGGCGGCCTCCCAACGGCAACGGCCAACATGGGTCACTGGATGCCACCTGTGGAGAATGACTGCTTCACCCTTGGAACCGGCAGCTCGAAGATCCTGCTGGCGAAGAAGCGGCTCAAACGACCGCTTCTGCTGCACGGGGGCAACCGGAGGCTTGATAGTGGGTGGCCCCATAAGCCTCGGTGGTGACATTTAAGTGATTTTTGGGCAAACCTGTGGGCGGCGGACAGTCAAAAAAATCTGAAGCGCTCGGATTCCAGTCGAGCCCTGTCATTGCGGTTGCGTCATCACCTTGTTGCGTCCACTTTCTTTAGCGGCATACAGCGCGGCATCGGCTCGACCAAGCCAGTCCACTTCGGTGGCATCGGTGGAACTGAGCTCTGCCACGCCCAGGCTGACGGTGAAGTGAATGGCTTGATCGTTCAGGCTTTCCATCGCAGTGGACTCGACCCGGCCTCGGATCCGTTCGGCAACTGCTACGGCTTGCTCAGCATCACTACCCGGCAGGAGAATGGCAAACTCCTCACCGCCAAGTCGTGCCACCACATCGATCTCGCGCGACATTTGGCGGCAGATGTCCGTCACTTGGCAGATGACCTTGTCCCCACTGGGATGACCGTAGGTGTCGTTGACCCGCTTGAAATGATCAATGTCGAGCATGAGCAACGCCATTTTCTGTGACAGGCGCTGCGCCTTGAGCTTTTCGTCGGCGAGCAAGGCCATGAAAAATCGACGATTTTTTGCTCCGGTCAAGGGGTCTGTGATGGACAGCCGCTCCAGTTTGCGCTGCAACTCGTAGCGCATCAGGTAGTGGTGTGCCATCGCCACCTGGGTCAGAATGGTCAAAATAGCAATCGGCCACATTAGCGCCGCATATTGCTGATGCAAAAAGCCCGGTGCAAATCCCAACACAGCCATCACATGCGGTATCGCTGCACCGGCCAGGGTGTAGCTGATGTTGACCAGCAATGAAAAACACTGAAGCGACAGCAACGCCAAAAACATGCCATACAGGAAGCCGGCCAGCCCGTACACCATTCCGCCATCAAGCCGGTTCAAGATCGCCAAAAACAGGATTTCTGCGGCGAATGCGCCAAACATGCTCAAAATGACCAGCAGGCGACGCTGATTTTTGCCGTAAACGAACCCCACCGTCATGAGAGCCATGAGCAGGTACAGCAAGCGAAGGCCAACGGTGTGCGTCGCGCCCACCGGGTCGGTGATGTAGTCCCAAATCCAGAGCGACGGCAAAAGGATCGCCAGAATCAACCCGACGATAGCCGTGAAAGCTCGATGATCCTGAAACTTTTGCTCGGCAAAGTCGGCAGTCGGGGCAAGCAAAAACAGCAGTTGCTGCAAAACAACCGTCATGTTCTGCCAAGCGCTTTTGAGGGTGGGATACGGATCAAACATCTGGATGTTCCGTGGGTCTGCGGTAACCGTGATTTGAAGTCGTTACCTTGAGGCCGTGGTAGGCCAAGGCCACCCAAAACGAACGAATGACGGACAGCGAAATACGGATAAGGAAATTCAACCGCATAGCGCAAGTATGTCACGGGTTTTTTGGTTCCCAATCATGTTGACTTGTGCAGTTTGAGTTGCCGCGGCAGTTCAATGGCGGGACCTTTGGCGAAAAGTTGGCTTTTTTTTGAATCCGCCGCGCACGCAGCCTACCCCGCAGCGCAGCTCAATCGCTGCTTGTCTCAGTCACCACTTGACACGCTGATCGACCTCGCAATCCTGTGCCGACTGCACTGCCAGATCCCGGTCCGGCTCGCTTTGTACTCCGTCATCCGTCCGCGCGTCACACCCCTCCCCCAGCGGTGTCCCGCATAGGGGGACACGCCGGCTTGAACGACCGGTATGGATCTGGCAAACCGCAAACCGCTATGACCGATCTCGCGGCTAACCTGACTTACCACTGAGTTGCGTGAACACCCGCAAACAGCCCAATGGAGCCAACCAACTTTCTGCGAAGCCGACAGTCAATGTTGAAGGTCAGGTCTGGAAAAATTTGTACACCCGGATAGCATCGATTGCAGCCATCCATGTTGGTCGTTCAGTTTTAGCGGAGACTAGCCACTCTGCACTAAGATACCCGACGACTTTGTCATTCTCAATATACCTGTACATTCATCTAGCCTTTTGCGTAAGCATTTGATTCACGTGATGGATTTCAATTTTCTGACGCCACGTTATCCGACTGGCTCCCGTGTTATCCCGCAAATCTACGGGATGTATCAATAGTCAGACCGACATGTCCGCTCCGCTTGCGACTGGAAACATCGCGCGACGGCGAATGCGCGTCGCCGGCCAGATGCTCGGCTCACTGCTGCTGGGTGGGGTGGCGATTCTTGGCTCGATTCTGATCTTTCGACAGGGCCTGCTGCCGCTGATCGAAGCGGCGTTCCATCCCGGGCCCGAACTACTCAGTGTCTTCAGACGCGTCGGCATCCTTTTAACGGCGGTGACGGGCTACTGGGCTTTCGTGCACTGGCATGAAAAACGCGAAGCGACCGAGCTGCACCTGCGGCCCATTCAGCTGATGCTTGGCGGCGCGAGCGGCGCTGCCCTGGTGGCGCTGCCGATGGCCGTGCTATTCGCTCTGGGCGTCTACGAACCAGTGCTGTTTCGCGATGCCTCGTCGGCGCTGCTCGGCGTGGCAGCCCTTATCGGCATCGCGGCTATCCTGGAAGAGCTGACTTACCGCTGCCTGCTATTCCGGGTCGTAGAACGGGCCTGGGGAACGAAGGTGGCGTTGGCGGTGCAAGCGGTGGTGTTCGCCCTAGCGCACTTGGAAAACGTCGAACAAGGTGGGATCAGCGATGTGGTGACAATGCTGACCGCAGTGACGTTGGCGGGCCTGCTCTGGGCCGCGGTCTTCGTCCTGACGCGCAACCTGTGGGCGGCCGCCGCCAATCACGCGGCATGGAACTTCACCATTCTGCTCGCTGGCGTGCCGCTTTCCGGCATTGATGACTGGCGCAAGTTGGCACCGCTCGAAAGCCGCTTTGCCGGGCCCGACTGGCTGACCGGCGGGATGTTCGGTCCAGAGAGTTCGTTGCTGGTGATCGCGTCGACCACGGTCGCGGTTGTGCTGCTGCTGCGCGCGGCACGGCGACGTGGGGCCTTCTTCGTGCCGGCGGCCTAGTCCCGTGCGATACCTACGAAGCCTGACAGACCCCCATTGCGGCCTAACAACGGCATGCAGCGGACGCGCTTCGCGCGCCGCTGATGCCGAGCGTTAAAACTGCATTCTGTGTGACCGCTTCAGAGCAAGGCGCAGGACCGCAATCAGCCTTGTGGAGTCAGCCAACTTTCTCCGAAGCCAACGGTCAAAAATGAAGGTCAGGTCCGGTGAAATTTGTAAACCCGGATAGCAGCGTTAGCGGCCGCTCAGCCTGTCCAACCAGTGGGAGTTGCGCTCGGAGAACCTGAGCAAAGCTAGGTGTCACAAAAATCGCCACAACACACTTAAGCAACATGCCGATTACCGAACTCAATCATTGTTTCGTCCGAGCCAAAGACATCGAGCGTTCAAAGTCCTTCTACCGCGATGCGTTAGGTTTCGAGGGACAACGCTGGCGTCGTTGACCACATCGCATTCTAAGGAAGCAATGCACGGGAAATGCATGATCGCCTCAGGGCACTTGGCCTACCAACTAGAACGAGGTACATCGAAGAGATACAACTTTTCCAAATCTTCGTTGCAGGACCGGATGGGCTGATGATTGAGCTGAACTTTCCCGGCGTTGAAACCAACCCGCCTTGGTCAGGCGCAGGTGACACCTAATCCCGTCTATCTGATCAAGCTCAAAATTCGCGACATCTCCCATGGTGACCGTGTGGCTGCGCGTGCCATCATCTTGCAGCAAACAATCGCAAGGCCGGTGCGAGCTCGCCAGTACGCCCGAATGGTGCACAAATGGGTGCAACAGATCGGTCTTGACCCCTCTGCATAGGAAACCCATTCCATGAGGCGCACCACGCGGTCACTCATCTAACGACGCGCCAAAACCTACGCGCTGTGCAGCTTCTACTTGGCCATGCCGGAATTGAATGCACAGTGAGGTATCTGGGAATCGAGGTTGATGATGCACAGGAAATGGCCGAGGACATGGAGGCTTGAGGTCGCCTGAAGCCTGATGGCCGGTTGACAATCTGGTGCCGCGTTCGCAGGGTTTAACTGCTTTCGAACAGCACCTGGTTGATGAGCCTGACTGCCGGTGGCTGCGGTCTGACTTTGGTGGGCATCCATTGTGGCCCGATACCGTGGCGATACCGGCCATGGAGTGCGCTTCAGCGCCTGGCAGGTGCGAACTGTGCTTCCAGGCGTTGCCATTTGGGCGGAACGCCCGGATATCGTTTGACCGCAAACCCCGCGGCCGTCAAAACCTTGCGAACCGAGGCCGCTACCGAATAGCTGGCCAGCACACAGCCCGGTCTGCAGCGTGCGGCCACCGCCTCCAGCGTGGGCTGTGACCACATCTCCGGATTTTTCGCTGGACTGAACCCATCCAGATAAACCGCGTCTGCTACACAGGTCAATTGCTTCAGCATTGGCAACACCTGACCGATGGCCAACGTCAGGCAAACACCACCGTCTTCAAACTGAAAGTGCTGTATGCCCGGCTGCAGACCGTTCCAGACCCGTGCAAACTCCGCAGCCAGCGCGACGAGCGCTGCATTCGGTGGATTGATGGCCTGGGCGCTGCGCAACAAATCAGCCGTTGAGACGGGGTAGGCTTCAATTGCCACATAGTGCAGTCTGCCGCAATGCTGTGGATCTGTCTGCCATGTGTGCCAGGTCGCCAGAAAGTTCAGGCCCAAACCGAAGCCGGTTTCCAGAATGCAGAACTGTGGCGCAGCGCACCAACGCTGCCGCACCTGGCAGCCGCCCAGAAACACCGTCTGTGCCTGCAGCAGGCCAGCATCGCGGGATCGGTAGACGTCGTCAAAGCGTGGACTGCTTGGGCAATTGTTGTTGGACCAAATGACCGCCTCTTCCATGGGACGGGATGATAGCCGCCCAAATCTCACAGCGTTATCAACCATGACAAGCGGTTACCCAAGTTTCCTGGGTGATCGGCTCTTTAAGGCTGTAAGGAGTCGCACCAGACAGTCAGGTTACGGGTGGCTCAGTTCGTCACCAGTCACCAGCCGTTCGTGGCGGTCTTCGACGTGCCCAAAAGAATCAGCGGCTTTTCATTGTCGAGGGCGAAAAGGCACGCAAGGTATCCCCGAATCAACTTCAAGACGGCTAGCAGATTCAATTTGATGCCGAGCATGTTCAGTTATCTGTTCTTTCGATAAAGAGTTGCCGCGCAGGAAAGCCGGTAGCTGTACTGGGCGCTTTGCACAGTCAGTGCCTTAGGTTGCCATCACATCAGCAAAGAAACTTGCATTTCAGAATTCTTTTGCTTACACTGCTGTATCGTTACAGTGATTGACAGCTCAAAATTACCTAAAACGGAGCTATTTTTTTGATTTACGTTTGCAAAAATGCTGTATCGGTTCAGCTAAGTTTGGACAGAAAAGTCCGTTTGTGCTCGCCATTGTTCTCAAGTTCTAGAGTCGCCAATTGAACTACCCGATCAACTACCGAAGCCGGGATTTTCTGCTCAAGCACATTAGCAACACACTTGCGTTTTACGACGATCGTGTTGTGGATCCGACGGGTGGCTTTTTCCATTGCTACATGAACGATGGAGCGTTGTTCAATCCGGGTTTAAGGACACTGGTCGCTTCTTGCCGATTCATCTTCAACTATGCCAAAGCCTATGCGCAGTTTGGCAAGAACGACTATAGAGACAAGACAATTCACGGCTTGAACTACCTGCGGAAGGTACACAGAAGCCCGCAAACTGGCGCTTACGCATGGCACATCAATGACGGTCAAGTCATTGATGCGACCAATCATTGTTACGGGTTGGCCTTTGTCATGCTGGCCTATTCATGCGCCTTGGGTATCGGCATAAAAGAGGCACGGGAATGGATCGACGAAACCCACGAATTGATGGAACATCGCTTCTGGCTCAAGGATGATGAACTGTATGCCTGCGAAGCCGATACCGACTGGAAGCTGAGTCCCTACCGCGGGCAGAACGACAACATGCACGCTTGTGAAGCCATGATCGCCGCATACGAAGTCACTCAGGATCGGCGTTTTCTTGATAGGGCCTGTCTGATCGCAAAAAACATCACTCAAAGGCAATCACAAGGCACGCAGGGGCATATCTGGGAGCACTACAAGCCCGACTGGACACCGGATCTGGACTACAACCGGCATGACAAAACCAATCACATCCGTCCGTGGGGCGTACAGACCGGGCATCAGACCGAGTGGGCAAAGCTGCTGATCGTCCTCGACCGGCACCGTCCGGAAGCGTGGCGACTGGATCGGGCCAAAGCACTTTTCGATGCAGCGATGAAATACGGCTGGGATGAAGAATGTCGTGGCCTTCGCTATGGATACGACCTGGAGGGCAAACCCTGTGATCACGACAAGTATTTCTGGGTTCAAGCCGAGAGCATCGCTGCGGCAGCCTTGCTAGCCGACAGAACCGGCGATGGCATCTACTGGGACTGGTACGACAGGATATGGGACTACAGTTTTTATTACTTTGTCGACCACATCTACGGCGCTTGGTACCGAATTCTGACACGTGAAAACGTCCGCTATGACAACCGCAAAACGTACAACAACAAAGCGGATTACCACACCATGGGGGCGTGCTACGAAGTCCTGAAGGTTGTAAAGGAGTCAGCGCAGCAAAATTTTGGCGGAAGGGAGTTATCTATGTGACAAATTTTCGTGGGCCTTTCTGTGTTCAAGCAGTGTCGGCGTTCTTCAATTTAACTTCCGCCGCGCAGCTATTCCGTTCTTAAACCGTATCAAACTTAGGAGATTGAAATGAGATTACCGACATTACGCCGTACCTTGATCGCTGCCATGACCGCATTTGCCGTGGTGGGTACAGCCGCAATTGCACAGACACCTATCACGTTGCACACAGCCACGCAGTTCAACGACGACCACGACTACAACCGAACCATGAAACACTTCGGTGAACTCCTCACCAAGTACTACGGGAAACCAGTCAACCTGGTGATCCATGGAAACAGCGAATTGGGTACCGAACGCGACTACGCAAAGTTCATGAACCAGGGCATCTCGGTTGACTTGGCGATTCTCGCCGGATCCAATATGTCGAACTTCACCAAGGTTGCGCCGCTTTTTGATGTGCCATTCTTGTTCCGTGATCGTGCACATTGGAATGCACTGATTGCCAACAATGGCATGGCCCCCCTGTTTGACATCATTGAACAGCAGTCGGGGATGACGGTCATTGGGATCTGCGGGGGCTCGACAAGGCATCTGGTTGCCACCAAGCCAATGCGCAACATGAAGGAACTTGCGGGTTACAAGATTCGAGTGATTGGCGCACCCATCCAGGCCAAGGTATTTTCGGCTCTCGGTGCGAAACCCTCTGTCATTGCCTACAACGAAGTCTATAACGCCATTCAAAGCGGCGTCATTGAAGGTCTCGAAAACGAGGCGGCCGGAATCTGGGGTGCCAAGTTGTACGAAGTTGCACCGGAAATTTCTCTGACGACGCATTCGGTCGTTACAAGGCTTCTCGTTGTCAGCGGCAAATCGTTCAACAAGTATCCACCCGACTTACAAGCCGCCATCCGAAAAGCTGGTGCTGAAGCAGGTGCTTTCAATCGAGAGATTCAGGCACGTGAAGACAAGAGCCTCATGGACAAGATGGTTGCCGAGAAGAAGATACGCACATACGAGTTTACTGAGCGTGCAAAACTGCTTGAGATCTCGGCACCTATTGTTGTGGATTTTGCCAAGGAGGCCGGCGTTGACAAGCTTCTAACCAGCATACAAGCCGTCAAGTAAAAAAACGCCAAGGGCAGTGGCGCGCTAGAGCATACCGAGCACCCCTTCTGGAGCATCCATGAGAAAGTTCAATCAACTGTATTACGACTTGCTATGCAGCCTCGTTACCGTCATCGTCGGTGCCTTGCTGGTGCCGGTAACCCTACAAGTTGTTTCACGCTACACCAATCTCATCCCGACCTGGATGTGGACGGAAGAGGCGGCACGGTTCTGCCTGATCTGGATGATCATGTTGGGTGCTGCAATTGCAGTTCGTATGCGTGGCCACTTTGACATTGACTTGCTCCCTGAACCAAGAACGGTTCGCGGAAAGATGCTTGCACGCTTGGTCGTTGACATCATGGTGGCCTTGTTTGGGACAGTATTTTTGTGGGTCAGTGCCGAGTACGCTTATGACGCGCGCAGAGAGGTAAGCGAGATTACGGAAGTCTCCATGTTGATGATGTACATCGCGTTTCCCCTGTCTGCCGTCGGATGGCTGCTGTTCCTGGGCGAACAAATTTATGATGATCTTGGTGCATTTGCACGGGGGGAAAAATGACACCCACCTACGTCGCAGCACTGATGTTCGGTGCACTTTTTATCGGTTTGCTCGTACGCATACCAGTCTCATTTTCCCTGGCAATTGCCTGTTTGTTGCCAATCGTTCTGGATTCCCGGCTGGATCTCACGATCATGGTGTCGACCATGTTCACCTCATTCAATTCGTTTCTGTTGCTGGCTGTGCCCTTCTTTCTGCTGGCAGCCAACCTGATGAACTGCGGCGGAATCACAGACAGGATGTTCAACTGGACACGGACCATGGTCGGCCACCTGCCGGGTAGTCTTGGGCAAATCAACGTTGTTCTATCGGTCCTTTTTGCCGGTGTCTCCGGTTCCTCCACAGCCGACGCGGCCAGCCAGGCAAAGCTCTTCATCAATGCCCAGGTCAAGGAAGGCTATGACATGAGCTTTTCGATCGCGATCACAGCGGTGTCTGCGATCCTCGCAGTGATTATTCCCCCGTCAATTCTGATGATTGTCTGGGGCGGTGTTTTCAACACCTCGATCAACCAGTTGTACATGGCTGGTGTACTACCGGGCCTGCTGCTTGGCGGGGTTCAGATGCTGATTGTCTATACCTATGCCAAACTGCGTAACTACCCGACCTATAAGCGTGCCACCTTCAAGGAATTCCTAAGTGCCACCTGGATCGCGATTCCAGCCATGATCACGCCGGGAATCATCGTCGGGGGCAAACTGATGGGCTGGTTTACGGCGACGGAGTCAGGAGCAATGGCCGTGCTGTATGCGCTGTTCCTCACTGCCGTTATCTACCGTGAAGTCAACTGGAAACAGTTCAAGACTGTGTTGTTCGAAACCGGGACCTTTTCTGCGATCTCGCTCTTTTGCCTGGGCACTGCTTCAGTGTTCGGATGGTTGCTTGCTTACTATAAGATTCCACAAGCGCTGGTCGGCTTCATCGCCGTGTATGACTTTGGCCCGGTAGCCATGGGGTTGGTCGTCGCCGGTGTATTCCTGGTGGTGGGTTGCTTTTTGGACGCCATCCCGGCCATCGTCATTGTAGGAACTGTGCTGCAACCCATGGTCGCACAGTCTGGGCTCGATCCCGTGCATTTCGGTATCATCGGCATCACATCCTTGGCCTTCGGCCTGATCACGCCACCCTATGGGTTGTGTCTGCTGATTTCCTGCGCAGCGGTCAACGTCAAGGTGGTGACGGTGATGAAAGATGTCGGCATCATGCTGTTGCCGATGTTGATGGTTTTGCTCGCAATGATCATGCTGCCCGACGTTTTCCTCTATCTCCCGAGACTTGTCACCGAAGGCGGATTCAAATAACTGCTGATCAATTTGAAGGAGTATCGATCTGTGCCTAAGGGATCCGGGATGACCATAAGGGATGTCGCGCGGACTGCCGGCGTGTCCTCAACGAGTATCTCCAATTACCTGAATGGGCGGATGGGTGAAATGCGCCCAGAAACCCGGGAACGCATCACCAGCGCAATCAAGAAACTCGGGTACACGCCAAATAGTGCAGCCAGGCAGCTCAAGACCGGCAACGCTCCAATTCTCGGTTTGCTGGTTCCTTCCGTGGTTAATCCATATTTCGGCGAATTGGCTGTCGCGATAGATGATGCCGCACAAAAGCGCGGATTCAGGGTTGTTCTCTGCAACACGCAAAGAAAGCCAGAACGAGAACTGGAATTTGTTCGGGAGCTCGTCGCCTACGGAGTTCGTGGAATACTTGCCGCCTCAGTCCTTCAGAATGTTCAGGTCATGAGCAAACTGATTCAGCGGGGTGTTGCGTTTGTCCTGTTTGAGGCCCTGGGTTCTGACCCGGGCATTGAGCGGGTTGATGTCGTATCGATGAACAACAGATTGGCGACTGAAAAGGCAGTGGATCATCTGGTTTCTTTGGGTCACAAATCCATGGCCTATGTGACTGCGACGCCCATGACTCCGCATCGGGTCTTGCGCCTGCAGGGTTTTGAGGAATCCCTGCAGAGGCATGAACTTGGTCATGGCCTTGTCATTACAGACGAAGACATTCCATTCCGTTCCACATCACATAACGATGCCGACTTGGCCAAATTTGGTCACATGGCGGCGCTTCACATTGTGAATATGAAGCCTGGGCCAACAGCTGTGATTGCCATGAATGATCTTGTCGCTCTGGGGATGATGTCAGCCTTCCATGAACAAGGGGTCAACATCCCTGAGAGCATCTCGGTGGTGGGAATTGACGATATCCAGCTTTCCAGTTTTTCTTATCCGGCACTGACCACCATCCGGCAACCTTATGCACAGATCGCCGAAACGGCTATCGAGAGGATCTGTGCCCGCCTGGCAGACCCCACGCGCACAGGAGCAACCATATCTCTTGATCCCCAGCTGATTACTCGCGCGTCAACACTGGCGTGGCAGCCTGGCAAAAAAACTATTGGCGAAAACCAGATTGACGAAGCGAGATGTCGAATGGAGGACAGGAAAGGCAGCGGATGATGTCCCGCACGCGAGAGGCATACATCTGGGGCCGTTCGCAAGTTCACCAAATTTCTGGGCAGGTCGCCGGACTTCGCCACCGATGGGGACTTGAGTTGCGTTTCATAACGCATCAAGATTCGATGAAAGCGAGTGATGGTGTTGGGAGTCATTGGGGACAGGCGGCGATTTGCCTCGGTGGGGCAGTTGTGCCGTGCGCCAGACGCTATTATTTATGAAGCCGCTAGTTCTTGCTTTGATTGGGATGGAGGCACATTTCATTTGAAACGCCAGACAGCAATTTCTGATCTGGCGCAGTTTTCTCCACCACGCATAGGTTACTCTGCAAGTAATAGCTGCCAACGCATTCAGGACAAGCGCTAGAGGCCATTATTGATGCGATTTGCCAACCTTGCTTACAAGCCCAGCGTTTGCCAAAGCCGATCGACTTTGGCTGTCACTTCTGCACTCATGGTCAGTGGCCGTCCCCACTCCCGGCTGGTCTCACCGGGCCATTTGTGCGTCGCGTCCAGCCCCATCTTGCTGCCCAGGCCAGCCACCGGCGAGGCAAAGTCCAGGTAGTCGATCGGTGTGTGGTCGACCAGTAAGGTGTCACGGGTCGGGTCGACCCGGGTGGTGATGGCCCAGATCACGTCAGACCAGTCGCGCACGTTCACATCATCGTCCACCACCACAATGAACTTGGTGTACATGAACTGCCGCAAGAAGCTCCAGATGCCAAACATCACCCGACGGGCATGACCAGGGTAGGCTTTTTTGATGCTGACCACCGCCATGCGGTAACTGCAGCCCTCGGCGGGCAGGTAAAAGTCCGTGATTTCAGGGTACTGGCGCTGTAGCAGAGGCACAAACAGCTCGTTCAGGGCTAGCGCCAGCATCGACGGCTCATCGGGCGGCTTGCCGGTGTAGGTGGAGTGGTAGATCGGGTCTCGGCGCATGGTGATGCGATCCACCGTGAACACCGGGAACATCGCCTGCTCGTTGTAGTAACCGGTGTGGTCACCAAACGGGCCTTCCAGCGCGTGGGCAAAACCGCTGGGGTGGGTGGCATCAGGGTAAATGTGACCTTCCAGCACCATTTCGGCATAGGCAGGCACCCGCAACTGGCTGCCCAGCGCGCACGCCACCTCGGTGCGTGTGCCGCGTAGCAGTCCGGCAAACTGGTACTCGCTCAAAGCATCAGGCACGGGTGTCACAGCCCCCAGAATGGTCGCCGGGTCTGCACCTATGGCCACGCACACCGGGTAGGGTTGGCCCGGATGCATTGCTGCATGCTCTTTGAAGTCTAGCGCACCACCCCGATGCGCCAGCCAGCGCATGATGAGCTGATTGCGCCCGATCACCTGCTGGCGATAAATGCCAAGGTTCTGCCGCGCCTTGTGTGGCCCCTGGGTGATGACCAGCCCCCAGGTGATGAGCGGTGCCACGTCGCCTGGCCAGCAGTGCTGGATCGGCAGGCGCGTCAGGTCAACATCCGCACCTTCCCAGACGATCTCCTGGCACGCCGGGCTGTTCAGCTCTTTGGGCGACATGCTCCACAAGGTCTTGATCAGGCCGCGCATGCCCACCAGGTCTTTGATGCCTTTGGGTGCCTGCGGCTCCTTGAGTTCGGCCAGTACCTGACCAAACTGCCGCAACTCGCCTACGTCCTGCACACCCATACCAAGTGCCACCCGGCGCGTACTGCCAAACAGGTTGCCCAGCACCGGTATGGTGTGGCCGGTGGGGTGCGCAAACAGCAGCGCCGGCCCGCCAGCGCGCAGGCTGCGGTCACACAGGGCCGTCATCTCCAGATGCGGTGAGACCTCGGCACTGACACGTTTGAGCTCACCCAGCTCTTGGAGCTGGGCCATGAAGTCACGCAGATCGCGGCAGGCCATACGTTAATTGGAATCTGACCCCAATTAATTTCCAGCTAATCTGGCCAGCGCGGGGCGTTGCCGGGCGGGTGGCCCAGCAGGTCCATCACCCGACCCACACTCTGGTCGACCAGGTCGGTCACACTTTGCGGGCGGTGGTAAAAGGCTGGCACCGGCGGGAAGATGATGCCCCCCATCTCGGTGACCGCCGTCATATTACGCAGGTGGGCCAGATTCAGCGGTGTCTCACGCACCATCAGCACCAGGCGGCGACGCTCCTTGAGCATCACATCGGCCGCGCGGGTGATCAGGTTGTCGGCCAGACCGTGCGCCACCGCCGCCAGCGTCCGCATGGAGCACGGCGCAATCACCATGCCGTCACATTGAAACGAACCGCTGGCGATGGCCGCCCCCACCTCGTTCACCGGGTACACCACATCGGCCAGCGCTTCAAGATCGGCGCGGGGCATGCCGTATTCCTGTTGCACGTTGAGCCAGCCGGCCTCGGACACCGTCAGATGGGTCTGCACCGCAGGTTCGTCACGCAGGCGCTGCAGCAGTCGCACACCATAGATGGCACCACTGGCACCCGAGATGGCCACCACGATTTTCCGGTTTGCGCTGTTGCTCATGGATCGGTTGACTCAATGGCTATTGGCACGGCCCCAGGGCGGACCAAACCGCTGGCGAAACTGCGCCAGCACCTGGGCCGGCCTGAGCTGCTCCAGCGTCAGCATGGGCAGCTCGATCGCGTCGATGGTGTTTTTCACCAGTAAACCCAGCTCGGTGTCGCCCTCCATGGCCAGCCGGCGGTTAAAAAACAGAGTGTCGGGGTCTTCCTGGCGGCTGGCCAGCAAAAAGAAATCATGTGCGCTGGCGGCAATCGTCAGGTCGGCGCACCCGTCATTCTGGCTGGCGACAAAACGGCCATTTTTCCAGGCAAAGTCAAACGCCCATTGCGCGTCCGTCACCCGCAGGCGCAGTTTCTTGCCGCTCAGCAACTCGGTCACATCGCTGGCCAACTGTTTGGCCAGTGCCACGTTGAGCCCGGTGACAAACAGCAGCGAACCCGGATAGGCGGGCAAACGCCCCAACAAATGGCCCAGGGGCTTGGGCAGTACAAAGGGTTTATTGGCCATAGAGTTGGGGGTAGCCGAAGGCTGCAGTGCAATGTGAGGACGATTCGATCAACCGTGCGCGCAATTATTCCATTCAATGGAAGATTTGCAAGCTCGGGTCAGACCGCTTCAGGGACCCATTCAAGCCCGGGTCGCGCGTGCCAGTAACCATTGCATGCCCGCTCGGGCATCAGGGTCTGCAGTTCGGTATTGGCTTGGCGGCTGGCGAGTTCACCCGTGATCACACCCCGAAACAGTGCGAGGATACGCGGTGTGTGCTGCGATTGCGGGCTGACGCGCACGACCTCCACGCCCAAAGCGCGCAAGGGTTCAAGCTGCGCCAGCAGGTTGTGCACCCGCGCCGACTGCGTCTGGATGCCGTTGAGCACCAGAAAAGCCTCGTTTTCACGGGTGCGCATCAGCAGGCCGTCGGGGTGATCCAGACACTTGAACTGACAGTCGTCCTTGGGTAGATTGGCATGACGCGCGGTAAAGCAACGCGCCGAGAACGCCAAAGGCATACGACCATAGACAAACACCTCGGTTTGCACCCCAGGCGGGCACCCCTGCTGCATCACCGCCAGATCATCGCGACCCATCTCCAGCGGCATCACCCAACGTGCCACCCCCAGGGGAGCCATCCACTGCAAGGTGGGCAGGTTGTAAATGTTGAGGTGTGGCCCGGCGACAAAGGTGACTTTTCCCGCCAGGCAATGCACTGCGCCCATGTCGTTGGCTTCCACCATGAAGATGCCGTTATCAGCGATCTTGTGCAGCACCGTCACATCGGCACCTGACTCGATCAGCACCTGCGTTGAAAGCACCACCTCTTTGCCGGCGGCGTGCAGCATGGCCGCCAGGTCCAGCCAGTCATTAAGCCGTATCTCATGGCGGCGCGAACACACCGCTTCGCCCAGGTACACGATGTCCACCGGGCTGGCGGCCACCTGTTGGTAGAAGGCCAGTACCTGATCACGCGGCCAGTAGTACTGGATCGGGCCCAAAGACAACTTCATAGGCGTTACTTCCAGGGACGGTGGTAGGCACCCAAGGTGTGCTGCTGACCTTCGGCCACTTTATCCAGTTCCGTGAACCAACTGGGTCGGGGTCGGTACTGCGCCGGGTTGCTGCGGCAGCTATCGATGGCCTGGCGCCACACCCGGGTGACCTGTGCGACATACGCAGGGCTACGCTGGCGTCCTTCAATTTTAATAGCACTAACGCCCATAGCCATAAGCGCTGGAAGCAATTCCAGTGTATTGAGACTGGTGGGCTCCTCGATGGCGTAGTAGTTCTGATCGTTGGCAACGTCAAAGCGCCCTTTGCACAAAGTGGGGTAGCCAGCGTTTTCGCCAGGTGCATAACGGTCGATCAAGACGCCGTTCAGGCGCGACTCGCGCCCCTGTGGCGTTTCGACCCAGCGCACCGCCTTGGGCGGTGAACACACGCCGTTGGTATTGGGCGCCTCACCCGTGACGTAGCTCGAGAGAGCGCAACGACCTTCGACCATCACGCACAGGCTGCCAAAGCCAAACACTTCGATTTCGACTTGCGTCTTCTGGATCACCTGCTCTACCTGGGTCATCGACAACACCCGCGGCAATACGGCACGGGCAATGCCAAAGTGCTGCGCGTAAAAGTCAAGAGCTTCGTAGTTGGTGGCCGAACCCTGCACCGACAGGTGCAGTCGGAGTTGCGGCTGATGCCGCACGGCATAGGCCATCAGCCCCGGATCAGCCAGAATGACTGCGTCCACACCGCTGGCGGCGGCACGATCGACGGCACTGCGCCACAACTCGGACTTGCTGGCCTGCGGGTAGGTGTTGAGCGCCACAAACACTTTGCGACCCCGGTCATGGGCGTAACGGATCCCGGTCTCGATGGCAGCGGCGTCAAAATTCAGTCCGGCAAAGTTGCGGGCATTGGTGGCGTCACGAAAACCCAGATAGACACAGTCGGCACCGTTGTCGACCGCAGCCTTCAGCGCAGGCAGGCTGCCCGCCGGACACACCAGTTCCATGTTTTGCGAGGCAGACGCGCCGGATGCACGGGTAGGGACAGCGTCAATCACAGCGTTCATAAGGAGAGGGTCAGATTGGATCGGCTCAAGAAGCCCGAGAGGCTAACCAAGAGCCGCCCTTGCGTAAATGATGTAAATCAACCAAGCTGCAAAAACATGACGCGAACAACGCGGCGCGGGGCCAGATTTATTGCTAGACTTCGCGCATGGCGGGGGGGTAGCTCAGCTGGGAGAGCGCTGCGTTCGCAATGCAGAGGTCGGGAGTTCGATCCTCCTCCTCTCCACCAAGCCAGATAACACTTTGATGCTATTAAAGTTGTATCTAGTGTCTAAAAAGTGTCTAAAAGACCGTTGCAGCTACTTGGAGCTCGAAACCCTTTTTAGACACGGATTGCAGAAAAAGAGACTGTCACCACTGTCTCAATAAAGTCACCCCAATAGCTCTTTGCAATCCGCAACAGCATTGTCAATCCAGCCGTTCTTCTTTCCCAAAGCCAACCACGCCCACAAATCCTATGACTGCAACGGCAGCACTGCAGCGATACCTGCCGGCCATGAGTACCCGCTTACGGGTAGTCCAGTTAAATCAAAGTTTTCTTTCAAACGCTGGATTCGAAGCGGTCAACAGTGTCACGCAACATCTGGTGAACCAAAAGGCAAAGTGATGTTTGTCAGGCTGCGAGGGACTGGAAGCGCCTAAGCATGCAACCCCAGCCCAACCTGGGTAATTGCGTCGCCCTTTAACTCACGCACCACAAAGGTGGCGCTTCCATAGGCAACAACATCTCCGACCACCGGGGGGCGGTGCAGCTCCGCGGCCATCCAATCGCCCAACGGCATGTGGGTTTGCGCAGGAATGGGCAGGTTGTAAAAACTGCAAATGTCGCCCACGGGCGTGCGGGGGTTCAGTGAAAAGTCCCGGAAAACCGCGCGCATGTGCGCCTCGTCAGCTGGGTCCGGCAAGGCCACGCCCAAGCGGCGGGCGACCAGTGCAATGGTGGTTCCCTGCGTCAGCAATGACACCAGCACCACCATAAAGGCGATGTTGAACAGGAGGGTTGCCTGCGCAGTGCCAGCCATGAGCGGGAAAATGGCCAAGACAACCGGCACAGCCCCGCGAAGCCCTACCCAGGATATGAACCATGTCTCACGCGCAGTGAAGCGGAACGGCCAAAGGCATAACCAAACCGCTACGGGTCGAGCGATAAATATCAGGGTCAACGCTACAGCTAGACCCGAACCGACTGAGCCCGCCATGGTTGAGGGGGTGACCAATAGGCCGAGCAACAAGAACATGCCTGCCTGGGCCAGCCAAGCGTAACCGTCCATCGCGCCCAGTGTTGACTGTACCGCCTTGGATGCCCGGTTGGACAGAATCAATCCATAGAGATAAATGGCCAGAAAGCCAGACCCGTCGAGCAAGCCCGTGGCAGCAAAAACGCACAGGCCGCCTGCACCAATCAAGAGTGCAAGAACGCCGCCATTGGCGTCCCGTGATGCGACCCGCCGAAGCAATGCCGCCATGCCGAATCCGCTGGACCAGCCCATCAAGCTACCCCAGCCAAATTGCTGCACGAAAAGGCGCGCGGATTCGGCAAAATCGGCGCCAGCCCAGGTGTTCGATGCCAGCAGTGCAATCAAGGTCAGCGTGAGGTACACCGCCATGGGGTCATTCACCCCGGACTCGATCTCCAGAGTGGCCGCCACACGTTCGTTAAGTACGACGCCCGATCGCGATAGCAAAGAGAAAACCGCCGCCGCATCGGTCGAGCCCACAATGGCGCCTAGCAACAAGGCTGTACCCCAATTCAATCCCACAAAGACGACCCCGGCCACCGCCGTGATGGATGCGCACACCGCCACCCCCATAGAGGCCAGAACCGAAGCAGGCCGCAAGCCGGTTCGAAAGGTGGTGAAAGAGGTGCGCAAGCCACCATCCAACAAAATGATGGCCAGCGCCACGTTCCCCACCCAGAAGCTGAGTTTGTAATCATTGAAGCGATAGCCGCCCAACCCGTCTTCCCCGGCGACGATGCCGGCAAGCAAAAAAACCAACAAAAATGAGAAACCGATCCTCACGGAAAAGAGGCCGGCCAGCACGCTGGCGAACACTAACCCGGCAGCACCCAGAAGAGGAAAATTCACAAAGTCCATTGACCAAGTATCTACGAGATCAAAACTTGACTCACACTGTGTTACTCAATTTGCAGCGTTTTCGCCGCCGGTTGTCCATCGTTGTTCTGTCAAGCACTAAGCGATCTAATCGCCAATCAATGTATCGCAGTCAAGAAGCATGCTCCAAGACCAGTCCTCATCAAGGAATATGCAATCGAGTTTTTAACTGAACTCGCCAGGTTCCAATCGATAACCAGATTGACAATGTGACTTCTGTTTGTAATCCATTGATGTAACGCTTCTGGATTCGGTGGCGGGTTTGAAATGGAATCATTGACTGCTTTGATAGGAAGACGCTCCAGGTCGTCAATGTCCAGTCTGGAGCGACTACTTCGAGAACATCAGTACCCGCTTTCAGCCT
>NZ_JAGPBB010000060.1 GCF_018063565.1 Rhodoferax sp. | reverse complement strand
CCTCCAGATTTCAGTGAATTTGTGTCATCAACCTCCGTCGGATCAGGTCTTGGAGAGGTTTTTTTGTTTCACAATACTCACCGTGCCCGAGTGGTGAAATAGGTAGACACATCGGACTTAAAATCCGTTGTGTGTCTATAATTATCAATGACTTACGAATAAATGCGTAATCATGTGCGTAGTTACCTGTTCTAACCGGGAGTTTGTATGGGATCAATCGTCAAAGAGAGCGTTCTACGAGACGGTAAGAAGGTCGTTCGCTATCGGGCGCATGTGCGCAGGGCAGGCTTCAAATCGCAGTCCAAGTGTTTCAACTCGCAGGCCGAAGCCAAGTCCTGGTTGCGCAATGCCGAGTCAGACGCCGAACAGCATAAGGAACAAGCGCAGGGCATCTACCGCTTTTCGGCTGTAGTCGATGCGTTCATCAAGACGCCACCGCGTCGCGGCACAAAGTTCTGGTCACCTGGCCATCTTGAGTATTGGTCGGAGCATTTTGGCGCCAGAGACATCAAGACCATCACTCGGGCTGACATTAACGTGGCAGTGTCCGCGTTGCAGGTCAAGAAGGGTGAGCGCCGGACGATCGAAGGCCAGGTGAAACTCACTGAGACGACGATTTCAAGCGGCACCGTCAATCGCTACCTGGCCAGCCTTTCTAGCGTTTTCAACTACGCCCTGGATGCTGGGCTAATTGAACGGCACCCCATAAAAGGCGGGCAGGTGCGCAAGCTGACAGAAGGCAAGGGCCGTACGCGCATCTTGACAATCGAAGAAGAGGACAAGCTGATTGCTGAGGCTGAGCGAAGCAGTTGGCCGGCCATGGCGTTGTTTCTCCGACTGGCCCTCACGACTGGCGCGCGCAAGTCAGAACTGAGCAAGCTGCGCTGGTCAGACATCGATTTGGAGCGCCGCATCGCAGTTCTACCCAAGACCAAAAACGGGGAAGCACGCACCCTGCCACTGGTGCATACCGTTCGTGATGCCCTGATTGAGGCCAAGAAGATCCAGCCCATCTCTAGCGGGTTTGTATTCTTTGACCCGAAGAAACCGAACCAGCCCAAGGTGATCGACAGTGTTTGGAAGCATGTTCGACAGAGGGCGGGGCTTGAGGCTGACCGGACGGATTCCCTTGACCGTGTGGTGCTCCACTCCACCAGGCACACGGCGGCAACCAAGTTGATCCGTGGCGGTGCAAACCTGATTCAGGCTGCAGCGGTTACTGGACACAAGACGGTTGGCATGCTCAAGAAGTACACCCACCTTGGCGCCGATGACGTTATCGCGTTGGCTGACCGGCTGCTGGAACAGCGCAGATAGGGGTAACGATCCATGGAAACAGTAATTCAAATAAAAGAACGTGATGCCATTCCGGTGCGCGCATTGCCGTGGTTGACGGATTGGTGGTTCGGCGCTCAAGAAGTTGCCGAAGCACTGACTCATGACAAAGAAAATTACCCTGAGTTCTCGCGGATGCAGGCATACCGCCAAAGGGGTGACATTGTGGAGCCAGTATCGGGCCGCGAATGGCGTAACACCGTGACATATGCTATTCAGACCATCAGCGACAAAGACCTTCCTGCTGACCAGTGGCGACGCGATGCCACTGCCGCCCTGCCAGCGGGTGTGTTTGTTTGGCGCGACGAGTGGGAAACAGCCTACAACCAGTCACCAGATGGACCTGGAATCATGACCGCACAGCGCAGTGACCTGATGGCATCAATGCCGCACGCTGCACTGGATATGACCCCTGATGAGCTGCAACGCTGGCATCAGTGTGTGCCTGGTTTCCTGCCTGACGCACTGAACAATTTAAAGCCCGATGAATTTCCCGCTTTCGATGATGAGGATAGTCAGGACATTGAAGACAGGACGCTGAACTTTGCACCAGCCGTGTCGCCCGACCTGGTGCGACTAGTGGTGGAAGGTTTTGCTACACCGGATGATGTCCAGCACTTTGCAACACCGCTGCCCATAATCCCAAAAGCGCGACGCAATGACCTGGACCCGATTATCGAAAAAGCGCAACGCGAGTCGGGCGAAAAATTTGACACCGCTGCAGTTTGGCTAAGCCTTTGTGAGTTTGCTGGGAAAAAAGTCTATCCGCTTATTGGCATTGATGGCCAAAGTATTCAATGGCGCATTGACTCCTTGGACGTCCCAAATGAGTTCACCAAAAGGATGCTTAAAGACCGCCTACAACGGCAAAAAAAAGCACTAGCACAGAGCCAGAAATAGCGATAAGGCTCGATAAGGCGCGTTAAGGCTCGCGCGTTTTGAAAGGTTGAAAACCACAAATAACCTGCGAACACCAACAACTTAACGGTGTTCGCCATGACTACCCAACCAGCACAATCCGCACCCATCACATTTGACTGGGTACACGTCAACGACTTTATAAAAAGTCCTGTTGGCGCTCAATTCTTCACTAGCTACTCTTCATTCCAGTGGATGCTGCGCAAGCATCGCCGCCGCCTGATCGAGACTGGAGCACTGATCAAGACGGGCAAAAGCCTGGCGGTGTCGATCAGCCGTGCGCCTGCTGTCATAGAGGACATTTATCGCGAGCAGTCCCTTGCTGCACTCGACCGCACGGCGGCGTAGGGGAATCCGCTTGAAACGACTCTACAGATTCCTTGAGCTGGTCTGGACGCTGCGCTCAGTTGGTTCGGCGATTTGGGTGCTTGAGTACGAAATGGCACCGGGCCACGACGGGAGCGCATCATGATCGCCCCCGCCAACTTGCAGCAGCACCCGCTGAGTGCCGCATTCCCAGCGATGCAGGCAGAGGAACGCCAGGCGCTGCGAGACAGCATCGAAGTTAGCGGCGTGCTGAACCCGATCACGCGGTACGAAGGCATGGTCCTGGACGGATGGCATCGCTATTGCGAAGCGATCGATCTAGGCATTGACTGCCCAATGGTTGATCTGGACACCGATGGATTTGATTCTGATTACCCCCGTGATTTTGTGCTGGCGCAGAACAAACACCGTCGGCACATCACTGCGGCGCAGTTGGCAATGGCGACAACTGCTGTTTACAAATGGAGGCCGGCAGGTCGTCCAGTTAACTGCACATTGGATGTGCAGTATCCAAAATCATCATCAGAAATGGCGGCAATTGCTGGTGTCCACCGGAACACTATTGTTCAGGCTCAGTCCGTCCAAACTTATGCTGTGCCAGAGGTCCAGGCCGCAGTCAAAAACGGAGAGGTTGGTTTACCCAAGGCCGCAGCTATCGCGAAACTACCCAAGGCCGAGCAAGCCGAGGCACTGGCCAAACCACTGCCAAAGCCAGCACAGGCACTTCCTGATAGCGAGCCCGAAGACACCGGCCCGGATGCCGACGAGCTGGCCGTCCAGGAAGCAGCAGAGCAGGCCGACCGCCAGGCCATGCAACTACTACTTGACTCAGACGACCGGTTAGCCGCGGCAGTGGCTGAAATCAAACGCCTGAATGCCGAATTGACCCTGCTAAAACAGTCGCGCGATGCCGCCATGAATCGAGCAAACGAGCTCGCCAAATGGGTCAAGAAACGTGATTGGCAGATTGCAAAGCTGAACGAGGCACTCAACAGAGGTGCCGCATGAGCCCCAAGCTCTGGGATGACGCGCCGCATTACGGCAGCACCACGTTTCCGCCACCGCGAGATTTTCAGACGACAGCCCATGAGGCCATTCGCCAGGGATACCGTGATGGACACAGGTGCCAACTGATCATGGCCCCGACCGGCGCTGGCAAGACGTACCTTGGTCACCGGATCGCGCATGAGGCTTTGGTTAAGGGTAAGAGAGTAGTTTTTCTGTGCGACAGAACGACTCTGATCAACCAAACATCCAAGACCGCAGATGCCTATGGCCTGAGCGCCCACGGCATTGTGCAAGCCAATCACTGGCGGCGTGACACGTCGATGCCATTCCAGATCGCGAGCGCTCAAACGCTGCAGAAGCGCGGCTATTGGCCCGATGCCGACGTGATCGTGATTGACGAGGCTCACACGCAAATGAAGGTCTGGACCGAATTCATTGGCAACACCAGGGCCGCAGTTATTGGCCTGTCTGCGACGCCATTCAGTCCCGGGCTGGGCAAGCTGTTCACCCGCCTGGTCAACGCCACGACCATGCACGACCTGACCCAATCTGGCGTGCTGGTGCCAATGCGGGTGTTTTCATGCAAACGTGCCGACATGAAGGGCGCGGCCACCAGCAGTTCGGGCGAATGGACAGACGAAGCGGCCGAGCAGCGCGGCATGGAAATCATCGGCGACGTGGTGCGTGAATGGCTGAAGTTTGCCGAAAACCGCAAAACGATTGTCTTTGGCGCAACCATCGCGCATTGCCAGGAGCTGGCCCGCCAGTTCGTTGACGCTGGTGTTATGGCCGCCTGTTTCACATCCGAGACGACCACGACCGAGCGTGATGCTCTGTTGGCCGAGTACACCAAACCAGACTCAACCCTGCGCGTGCTGATCAGCGTCGAAGCACTTGCCAAAGGCTTTGACGTGCCAACGGTTGGGTGCGTGGTTGATTGCCGACCGCTGCGCAAGAGCCTGAGCACATCGATTCAGATGTGGGGCCGTGGCTTGCGGTCGTCACCTGACACCGGAAAAGTGGACTGCCTGCTACTGGACCACTCAGGCAACATTCAGCGATTTGCCGATGACTTTGAGGAAATCTTTCACCACGGCTTGAGCGCCCTCGATATGGGCGAAAAGCTCGATAAAAAGGTCCGCTTGGACGATGGCGACTTCGAGCCTAAAGGATGCCCGCAATGTGGCCACAAGCCGTTTGCCAAGTGCTGCATGGCCTGCGGTTACGAGAAGCAAGCCCCGGCACTGGTCGAAGCGCTGCCAGGTGAAATGCAGGAAGTGGTGCTCGGAAAGAAAAAACTAGCCGACGACCATCGCCACCTTTGGGAGCAGGTTTGCACTTATGCACGGTCCCACTCCCAGCCGGAAAAGCAGAACGGGCGGGCATGGAACTTGTTCAAGAACATCACCGGACAGACGCCACCCAGCATGTGGCGCTTTGAGACAACGCCCAATGTAGAAATCACCCGGCACACACGCAACAAAATCTTGTCGCTGAACATGGCGTACTCGAAAGCGAGGTCGGCATGAACACCTTCATCGACTTTGCCCGGGCGCATGGGCTTGAGATTGACCCGGCCAGCCTCTACGCAGGCGAGCGCATCCGTCGCTGTGGCACTACCGACAAACCACGGTCGGCCAATGGTGCCTATTTTTGGGACGGTCAGCGCGGCTGGGTCTTCAATTGGGCATCCGAGGCCAGGGTTCAGTGGTTCAACGACCAGGACGCAAAACCTTGGACAGATGCAGAGAAACAAGCCTGGAAGGCCCGGCGCGATGCTGCACGCAGACACCAGGACAGCCAGCACCATCGTGCCGCAATGCAAGCCGCCGAGCTGATTCGCAGCACAAAGCCGGGTGCCCATGACTATCTGGCAAGAAAGGGTTTTCCTGATCTGGAAGGGATGATCGACAGCGAAGGCGCGCTGATTGTCCCCATGCGCAACCTTGAGACAAATGCACTGCTTGGAGTTCAGCGGATCCATTGGGACGAACCAGAACGCCAATGGGTGAAAAAGATGCTGCCAGGCATGAGGGCCAAAGGCGCAATTCTCAGGCTGGGCGACAAAACAGCCTCAGAGACGTTTTTAATCGAAGGCTATGCCACCGGCTTATCCGTCCTGGCCGCTCTGCGCAGCGTTGGCCTGCGTGCGTCCGTGCTGGTGTGTTTCAGTGCAAACAATCTTGAGTTCATCGCGCCACAGGTCAAGGGCCGGGTGTTCGTGTTTGCTGATCACGATCGTTCTGGTGTCGGTGAAAAAGCAGCCCAGGCTACCGGGAAACCGTACTGCATGAGTCCGGTTGAGGGTGAAGATGCCAACGATCTCCATGCGCGCGCCGGGCTGATGGCAGTTTGCCAATTGCTGATGAATGTTCGGCTGGGGGTGGTGCATGTCTAACGGCCGCAACCCGAAGCGCCGTGGCCACGACACCAGCCGCGACCAAGGAGGGTTTATCGCCTTGCCCTGGTCCGTGCTTGATTGCCCAGCTTATGCCAATCTGAGTATGCACGCTCGGGCGCTGCTGCTGGAAGTGGCACGCCAGTTTGTACGCGACAACAACGGTCGATTGCTGATGTCACGCGCCTACATGGCCAGCCGGGGCTGGAAGTCTGTGGATATGCTGACCAAGGCCAAAGCCGAACTGATGGAGGGCGGATTCATCCATCAGACTGTCATGGGGCATAGACCAAATAAGGCAAGCTGGTTCGCAATCACCTGGAGGGCACTGGACCGAATCGAGGGCTATGACCCCGGCGCTACTGAGAGTTTTGAGCGCGGTTCATACCTCAAAATCAAGGCCAAATCGGCGGCTCCTGCACCGTCTCGCGGTGCAGGAAAAATTGATGTCCTTAGACCGCCCCACGGTACAGAGAGCCCTCTGATAGTACCGCCCCACGGTACAGGCGATGCGCTCTCTGTACCGCCCCACGGTCCTATAGAGGCACTTTTTGGCACTTCCCCTGTACCGCCACACGGACACCATCTAGAAACACCATCTCCGGTAGTTGGTTCCCTGTCTTCCGGACCCCGGCTGCGGCTGTACTGCGAGCACTCGGGTCGGCGGTTTTCGTTTGGCCTGAAGTCCAGCCCAGCACCAATTCACACCAACGCCTGAAAGACCAGAAATGAAGCTCAAAGATCGAAACTGCGGAAATTGTGTCCACTTCAATGCCGACCCATCACTGGGTGAAATTTCCTGCTGGAACCTGGTGCTCATCCATGAAAGCGGCATTGACCGCGAACCCAAGGTAATTGATCGGTGCATCCAGCATCTGAGTCCAGAAGAGGATGCTTTTGAAAACGAGTACCTGGAATCCTGCGAACGGTTGGCTGGAGCGTACTTTGCAGCCGAGGAAGCCGAAGGGATGCACTATGCCCGCATAGCCATCCGTGAAGCCTCCTGGACGGGGGTTTGAATGTTCAGTCACCTGATCATGGCCCAACTGACCGGAGGCCGCCAGCCGACCGCTCAGAAAGAACGGTTCAACCCATGCCCGCCCGGGGTGATGAAGTGCCAATCGGCATCGCATGCTTGTTATGACGTGCTCAAAGACCAGCAGGGCAAGTGGCTGACTCACGACCAAATTTGCATTCTGAGCGGCCGCAACACCAAACAAGTCTGTTGGGGTTTGCTGTTTCTCACGCGCCAGGGCTTGGTGGAGAGCGCCCCGGACGAATACCGCAATCCCCGGTATTTGATTTACCGGCTTGTACCCGGTGCGCCTGCTCCAAAGATCGGCGGCCGCCAATGAGCCGCGAGCGAAACGCATGGGCGGTAATGATTCGTCGCTGCACCAAGCCAAGACACCATGACTGGCGCTGGTACGGTGGCAAAGGCATCACCGTATGCCGTGAATGGCTGGAGAGCTTCGACACCTTCTTGCGGGATGTTGGCACAGCACCCAGCCCACAGCATTGGCTGGGCCGCCTGGACGTGCTCGGGAATTACCAGCCTGGCAACGTGGAATGGATCGACCACGATACGCAAGTTCGCCGCCGCGCCTGGTGCAAAAAGATCGACATCGACGGGCAACAACTGACGATTGCCGAAGCTGAACGCGCTGTTGGCCTTGAGGACGGAACCCTGCGCCAGCGCCTGAAGGCTGGCCATCAATTGGCCGATGCCTTGACACGCAAGCCAAGCCGCACCGGCCGGCCACCAAAGATTCATAACCAACCCACCCCAAAGGAAACCCATGATCGAACTTGAAAAAACCCTAGGCCATGACGTTGGCCTGCGCACCGGCAAGAGCGTTTTTCACAAAACCATCTCCAAGCACAGCAAAAGCCTGCAAGCCGACATCCTGGCCGACGTGGCAGGGTTCTTGAACGAAGCAGGATTTGCCGGAACCAGTGTCAAGAATCAACTTCCGGTAAGCAGATTGCTTGGATACATCGGCGAGCTCGGCCTGGCGCTGGAACTGGCCGACGCGTGCGGCGTGAAGTTCATCAAATCACTTTCAAGCGACGGTAGCGACACCATCGCTTTGCAACTCGATCAGAAAAAAGGGGTACGTCCATGAATAAGTTCCAAGAATTCGTCAGCCAGTCCATGGCCGCTACTGGCTTTTGTGTCGTCGACTCGGCGATTGCCGCCAGGTTGCGCCCGGACCTATGGCCAGATGCCCGGCAATGCTCGGGCGACTTTGCGCTGGCCCGCAAGCGTGGATTCACGATCCCAGCCGGAGCTGCGGAATACCTGCTGCGCTTGGGTGGCGTCGACCACGATCTGCAACTGCTGGCCCGTCACCCGCATGGCCTGCTGGAGCGTGTTCAGTGGATCACCGGCTTGGATGCGGTCACCCTGGTGCCTCAGTCGGATCTGCAGGGTACTGTGCAACCCTTGGACATTCAGCCAAAGCCAGCCACCGCCCAACGGGGTGACGTTCACGCGGGAGTCGCAACCGCTGAAGGTCCAAGAACCTGCGGTGATTGCAATTGGCTCAGTGCTGGCGGCAAGTGCAACGCAGCAGACGAAAGCGGTATTCAACTCCCATTGGCCAGGGAGCCGCGCCGGTGCCGGGCATTCCGTCCCAGCTTTGAGGCGATTGATCAGCGTGTTGGCTCGATGCTCTGGCCCGAAATATTTGTATGAAAACCGCCACTTTTCGCACCAAGCATGAAAGCATGGCGCATGCCAGCCCGCCATTGCCAAGATCGAATGGCATCCCTTTGGAGAAATTACGATGAATGGAAAAAATATGGAAGGTCCTGGCAGCGAGTTTGCCCATGACCGCGCGCTAAGCCCGGATGACGACGCTCTGGATGTGCAGGAACTGATCATTGGGCTGTTCAATTCTGGCGTTGACCTTCAGGCGGCCGCAGCACTGGCGGAAGATGTGCCTGGCACGTTCGATCTGGAGAACTGAATCATGTCCACACCTACCTGGTTACAGTTATCGGAGTCTTGGGACCGCCAGCGCGCCGCTGCCGCAGAGCAAAAGATCCGCGAAGAAGAGATGGCGCGCCGCCGCAAGGAATGGGAATTCCAGGACAAGCAGAACGCCGCCATCGACACCGAGCGCGCTGCCGCCATTGCCGCGGCCAGTCGGCCCCTGGCTGACGCCAATTCCCCACAAGGGTTCAAGGCCGGGCTCGGGCTTGAAGTGCCGCAGTCTGCCGCCGCCATGCGCCGCGGTGATGAGCGGTTCAAGTACGGCGAGGCCGATGTGTACACGCCTGAAGCGCCTGGTGCACAACCGCAGTTTGCCCTGGACCAGCAGGCCAACACCATCAGTGCCTTGAACATGGCCGGGCGTGACCCTCGCCAGATCGCTGATGCGCGCCGTGCTGACACGACAAACCGCCTGGCCGCCGACGCTGCGCGTATTTCGAGCTATGTGCAAACGGCTGATGAAGCAGAGCTCAAGGATTTGATGGGCAAGGTGACGCTGGATAAGCGAAACAAGTTTGAGGTTGATTACAACCCGGCCACCGGCTTTTCTCGCGTCAAACATGGCGATGTTTCAGTGGACCTTAGCCGGGCCGACCTTGGCAAATTTGTTGCAGCGCAGTACCGCATGAAAAACGGCGATTACAGCGCCAGCGCTGACATCGAGGGTATTGACTCCAAGTTGTCCAAGGTAGTGACAGACTCACTGAAGGAATCTGTTGAAATCTCCAAGGACAACAATTCGGCGATACGCACTCAGAATACTGACATTCGCCTGGAGCGAGCACAGGATCTGAGCGCGGCAAGATTTGCACGTTCTGGAATCAATGCTGGGAAACCAAAACCACTTACCGCAGTGCAGCAGCGCGGGAATTTTGAAATTGATGCAGCCCGGGAGGCTGTGCAGGGTATGGACGCAGCGGACATACGTCGCCGCACTGCAAAGACCACTGATACCGGCCGGGAAAATCCTGACTACGACCCGGGCCTGGCAAAAGCTGCAGCACTGGCCACACGCCGCAAGATCGGGGACGATCAGACCTTTGACAACCGCCAGATTGGCCGGGACACGCAAGCAGCTCCTGCAACTGCAGTTTCAGCAACGGCTGCGCCAGCATCCGCGTCTGCTGCACCAACTTTGGACCGCCAAGAACTTGGCAAACGCTTCCGCAGTGACAGGCAAATGAATGCCTATCGGCTGGGTAGCGAGACGCCGAAGGGCTATGAGGTTCTGGACGCATCCGGCAAAGTCGTTGGTCATTACCGTTAGGCGAACGCTATGCCATTTATTCCACTGGACAGCACTCAGGCCAGCGTGCCAGACACGAGGCGTGGCTTTATCCCGCTTGATGAATCCAACGGCTCGCCCGAAGCCCCGCCAGCACCATCACAGACAGAATCGAGTACCAACGACCCCGGCAAAGCCAGTGTGTTGCGCACGGTGCTGCTAAACAACCCGCTGACAGCCGTTGGTGAGACTGCGCTGAACCTGGCCACCATGTCCGTGGCACTGCCTGTGGCTGGCCTGGCTGGTCTGGGAGCGATGGCCGGGCGGGTATTGGGGTTGACTGAAAAGAGCCCGGGTGATGTGGTCCAAAGCGTGTCCGAGGGTTTGACCTATGCGCCGCGTGGTGAGTTGGGGCAAGGTGCGACCGATATTGCCACCTACCCATTTCAAAAGCTGGCTGAAGTCGGGCAGTACGCCGGTGGAAAAACACTTGATGCAACCGGCAGCCCTGTACTGGCCACGGCGATTGACACTGCGGTCAACGCATTGCCCATGGCCATTTCACCAGGCGCGAAGTTGGCACGCCGGGTAGCAGAGAAACCAAAAGCCGCACCGCGCGAGCAGCCAGCCCATGTTGCTACTGAAACAGCAGCTACCGATGCAAGTGCAGTAAGCGCTAAGGTGTCAAATGATACAAAACCAACGGCATCGGGTGATGCACCGCTGCCAAACGGTGAGCGTGGATCTGTGGTGCTGGATCCTGCGACTGTTGTTGATGCCGCACCGCCTCAACCCGGGTTTACACCGCTGCATGTCGCTGAGGCTTTGCCGGATGCGCCGGCACCGGTAGAGACTGCGCCGCTGCCAAAGGCTGGGCCAGTTGATCTGCCAGCGGTCCGAGAAAGTAGCGGAGCTGTTGCTGACACCTTGGTAAATACTGAGTATCAGCCCGCGCCGACAGCTCCTGCAAGCCCTGAGCCAGCCAGCATTCGTTACACGTTGGTCGAAGCCAGTGAGTTGAAACCTTCGCATGATGTGAGCCTCAAACCCACGGACGCCTTTCCAGACCAGCTCAAGCGCCAAGATTGGAGCCGAGCCGATGCTGAGCAACGCGTTCAGGGCATCGTTCACGAGTTTGACCCTACCCGCCTGGCTGATTCGGTGGATGACACCATGGGCGCGCCGATCATGGCCCCGGATGGAATTATTGAGGCCGGAAGCGCCCGGGCGATTGCATTACAACGGGTTTACCAAGCCAACGGCCAGAAGGCAGAGAGCTACCGGCAATTTCTGCGCGACAACGCCGAACGCCTGGGGCTGGATGCTGCAGAAGTTGATAACCTCAAAAAGCCTGTGCTGGTGCGCGTGCCCGATGAACCCTTGACGTTCAAATCAGAGGTCGCCGATTTGCCGCCCGAGGGGAAGGTGAACGCCATGGCACCCGGCGCTAACTACGTTGGGTTTATCAACGATGCCCCGGCGCTTGGAAGCAAGACGCCGGCCACCGCCAGTGTGGGCGCGAGGCTTGAGCCGATTCGCCGCGAGGATATTCTGATCCCCTTCGCCAAGGCGCTGGGGACTGGCATTTACGAGGGGCGCATAACCACCAAGGGCGTGATGGGGCACTTCCGGCCCAAGCTTGAAGAGGTGCGCATCAAGCGCCACGCTGACCTGGAGACTGCTGCGCATGAACTGGCGCACCTGATTGATCATCGCGTTCCTGAAATTCGAAAAACCTGGAGTGCAGGATCTGGACCGGATTGGCAGGTTCGCCGCGCAGAGCTGCAGGGGCTGAGTTACGACAAGGGCAAGATTTACGAAGGCTTTGCCGAGTTCGTTCGCCACTACATGACGCAACCGGATGTCGCCATGACCCGAGCCCCGGTGTTTTACAAGTGGTTTGAGGACTTCACCGCCCGCCATGAATACGGCCCTGCCATTGAGCAGGCACGCAAAGGCATGGGTGAGTGGTACAACCAGGATGCGATTGACCGGGCGCGCTCAAAGATTGGCGATCACCGGCCGATGACGGATGCGCTTGATGGCCAGTGGGATTCCTTCAGGCAAGCCACGGTCGACGACTTGCACGGTGTATACCGCATGGAGCGGGAATTGAAGGGCGGCAAGATCGAGCCCAACGGTGCCTATGAATCTGCCCGGCTGTCGCGCGCATCCTCAAGCATTGCCGACGGCGCGGTTCGGTTTGGTGCCCCGGTAAAGAAACCTGATGGTTCGTATGGCTGGCGCGGCAAAGGACTTGAGGACATACTGAAACCGGTGTCTGAGAGCCTGGATGATGCGCTGCTGTACTTTGTTGGGCGCTCTGCCCGAGAGTTGCAGGCGCAAGGCCGGGAACACTTGTTCACGCCTGGCGAGGTGGATGCCATGCTGAAGCTTCGCCGCCCCGAGTTTGACAAGGCTTTCTCGGACTATCAGGAGTGGAATTCCACGGTGATGGATTTTGCCGAGGCGCAAGGCGTGATCAACCCGCAAACCCGCGCGATGTGGAAAAGATTGGACTACCTGCCATTTCACCGCGTGGCCAGCCCCGAGGGTTTCAAGGGCAAGCCTGGCGATTGGAGCGGCATCAAGGCGTTGACTGGTGGAACTGAGAATATCAAGGACGTGCTGGGAAACATGACCCGAAACGCGGCCATGCTGATTGACACCGCTGTGAAGAACGAAGCCCGCCAGAAGATTGCCACCCTGGCGGAGCAAGCCGGTGGCGGCAAGTTCATGATCAAGATTCCGGCTGAGTCGCGCCCGGTGAAGATCACCACGACTGCGGTGATCGACGCTATTTTGAAAGGCATGGGACTGGACGCGCCAGATTCGCCTGCAGCGGTGAGCGCGGCCGATCGAGTGCGCCGGATTCTTGAGTCATCCCCGGCCATGCTCGAAGTGATGCAGCAAAACATGCCACCGGCTGGCGGTAACGTGGTGGCGGTGCTCAAGGACGGTAAACCGGTCTGGTATGAGGTCGGCGACCCGATATTGCTGCGTTCGCTTGAGTCAATAGACCGCACGCCACCGCCCTGGATTGTCAAATGGCTGGGGCTGCCAAAGCGTATCGGGCAGGCCAGCATTGTGTTAACGCCCGACTTCATGATTGCCAATCTGGCGCGCGACACCATCATGGGCAGCGTCATGAGTCGTACCGGATTCAAGCCGGTGATCGACAGCTTGCAGGGCATGCGCCTGCGTTTGACCAGCGACCCGATTTACAAGGAATTCATTGCCAACGGTGGCGGGTTGTCCAGTATGTACCTGGATGAAGCCAAGTTCCGAACCAAGCTGGAGCGGTTCTACACCAAGCAGGGCGTGGATTACCGCACGGTGTTGGATGCGCCACACAAGCTGCTGAGCTTTATTGAAACCCTGGGTGATTCGTTTGAATCGAGCACCCGCCTGGGTGAGTACAAGCGTGCCGTGGATGCTGGCGCTAACCGGGCGAAGAAGGCGCAGGGAGGAAGGGCTGATAGAGAGTTTGGGCCGGACAAATTGTCCACCCCAAATACAGCACAAAAATTAGCCGATGAGCATGGTGTTGACGAGCGCACCGTGAGGCGCGCAGGCCAATACGCCGATGCCATTGCCACCGTCTGAGCGGGTAGCCATTGGCCAGGCGCTTGAGGCGGAACTGGGCAATAGGCAGGGGCAACGGACGGACAAACCTAGCCAAATATTTGGCGAAGTTACACCAGGCCAAAAGACATACGAAGTAGCCGCCGAAAAGTCCGGCTTCGGAAACCCGGAACACTTCGACCGAAGTGAGGAAAGCCAACTTCGCAATTTGTAGAGGCGATGCAACCAAAATTGCATCGGTTCGCAGCGTCAAAGACAGATACCACCGAAAAGTGGGATCACCGGAAAGTCGGGTATTTGAAAACAAGCAAGGATTTCAACGGGCTGAATTTTCAGGCGGTGAACTATCACCTTGGCAAATATCAACAGCTAAACTTCTGTTATGAACACTCTGCAAGACCTGATCAGGTGCCAAAGTGCCACAAGCACAGAATTGGTGCAACTGCTGGATTCATTCAGATCGGCCGATCAACCACAGATCCGCCTTGACCACTTCAAGCGCAAAGCAATAAGCGTCCTGAGTGACATTGAGCCTTACCGCGAGGGCCGCACCTATCGGTTCCCGAGGCGCGAGGCGTGCCTGTTGGTGATGTCCTACAGCTACGATTTGCAGGCTGCGATTTATGACCTGCTGGCTGCGAAACGAAGGTGAGCGCCTGTCTTCAGTCAATCAGTCATCCATGGGAAATTCCCACAGATGACCTGGTGCTCGGGACCGGAATCGAACCGGTACGCCCCAATTACGGAAGCGGCGGATTTTCATCACACTACGGTTTTCACCGCCAGACCTCACTGTTTGTGCGCTGGACTATGCCTTCACCATGGCTTTGCAGCGTAAGGTGCCCCCCGTCTAGTCTCTACACCTTCCCATTTCTGGGCTTGGCTCGGCGTTGCCTCGGCCTTTTGCCAGGGGTTTCACCGAATTTGAGGGGATTCACACAGGTGCTTTCGCATCCTGGTGCTCAATTTTCTAAGTCCGCTGTGTCTACCTATTCCACCACCCGAGCAGACGGCAATCATTCTAGCTTGGTGCGTAGAGCGTGCGTAGCGTGGTACACAAACAGGCACAAACGATCAATTGCAACCACTGCCAAACGATAGCTGGCGCAGTTTGCGTGCGTGTTGTATGGCGATAATAGGTGCTTGTTCGTGTGGGTTTCTGTTGGGTGTAGACTTAAAATCCGCCGCTTCGTGAATAACGGGCGTACCGGTTCGATTCCGGTCTCGGGCACCACATGATCAAGACCAGTTCCCAATTTGAAAAATACCGGCTGTGAGCCTGTTTCATTTTTGCGTCATGCAACCAGTGGGAGTGAAGAACTTGGATATCAGCTCGTCCAGAACCCTGAGAGAATGCGCAACGGGTAACGTGTTGCCACTTTTTGCTTGTGTTGTTGTTGGATTCTATTTTGTGACCTGAGCTTAGAACCTGGAAATGAAGCAAATTTCAAGCAAGCATCGCCGGCGCAGTCACACGCTGGGCGCGCGGGTTGTGGCGGCGGGTGCATGAGCAAATTCGTCGTTCGTACCGGTGGATCGACACCTGCCATGATGGTGCAGGTGCTGGACCTGCTGTCGGTGTGCATCGGCGGTTGGATTGCCTATCAGATCCGGCATTTCGACTCCGGCGGTTTTGCCGACTTGCGGTCGGAAGACCAGTTTCTGATCGTCATCATGTCGGTATTTTCCGCGCTGGTGTTCGGCAAGGTCTATCACATGTGGGCAGGTGGGTCGTTGGGCGCGATGCTGGGGCGGGTCACGTTTGGCTGGTTGCTTGCGTGGATGCTGCTGGTGGTTCTTCTGGTGATGGCCAAGAGCGCCGAATCGTTTTCACGCATCTGGCTGGTGACCTGGTTGCTGGTATCGGGCTTGTTGCTGTGGGGCGGGCGCATCGTGGCGTTTTTGGTGATGGCCAAAATGCGGCGTGCCGGTTACCACCACAAAACCGTGGTGCTGTATGGTGACACCGATATGCTCACTGCGGTGCGGGAGCGGATTGCCAACGCCACCTGGAGTGGTTACGACATTGTGGCGTCGGTCGTTCAAGGTGATGGTACTGATCTTGAGGAGCTCAATACGCGCCTCAAACCCGACGAGATTTGGATCAGTCTGAGTATGACCGATCAAAATCAGCTTGACGAAGTCATGTATGCGCTGCGTGACTCGATTGCCAACATCCGGTTGTTGCCTGACTTGATGATGTATCAGATCTTGAATCACGGCATGAGTGTCACGGTTGGCATACCCATGATCGACATTTCGGTCTCGCCCATGTTTGGTAGCCGTTTGCTGGTCAAGGCGGCGCTTGATTACGGAGTTGCAGCGGTAGCCCTCATCGTGTTGAGTCCGCTGATGCTGCTGATTGCCCTGGCTATCAAGCTGACCTCGCCCGGGCCAGTGTTGTTCAAACAAAAGAGACACGGCTGGAACGATGAAGAGATCATGGTTTACAAGTTCCGCTCCATGATGCCTCATGAGGAGTCTGGTGGTGCTGTGACCCAGGCACAGCGTGGCGATCCCCGGGTCACGCCTCTGGGTCGCTTCTTGCGCCGAAGCAGCCTCGATGAATTGCCGCAGTTCATCAATGTGTTGCAGGGGCATATGTCGGTGGTGGGGCCACGTCCCCATGCCGTCCAGCACAACGCGCAGTACAAAGGATTGATACCCAAGTACGCCCTGCGTCACAAAGTCAAACCCGGCATCACTGGCTGGGCGCAAGTGTGTGGCCACCGTGGTGAAACCGACACCCTGGACAAAATGGAGCAGCGTCTCAAACACGACCTTTACTATCTGGAGAACTGGTCGCTATGGCTGGATGTCAAGATTATTCTGATCACCCCGCTGGCCAGTCTGTTCAACAAGAATGTGTATTGAGTGCAACCCCAATCACAGGGCTGGCACCATGCTCCTACATCAGCAGATGTTCACCCGCGTTGTCGCCGCCCAGCGTGACGTAGTTCACCTTGCGGATATCCATCAGTTTCTTGCCACCTGAGTAACTGATCGAGCTTTGTACATCCTGTTCCATTTCAATCAGCGTATCGGCCAGCTTGCCCTTGATGGGTTCGAGAATGCGTTTACCCTCGACGTGTTTGTATTCACCTTTGTTGAAATCACTGGCTGAGCCGTAATACTCTTTGTACAACTTGCCATCGACCTCCACGGTTTGACCAGGGCTTTCCTGGTGACCGGCAAACAAGGAGCCAATCATCACCATGGTGGCGCCAAAACGGATACTTTTAGCGATGTCGCCGTGATCGCGGATGCCGCCGTCCGCAATGATGGGTTTGGTGGCGACACGGGCGCACCATTTCAGCGCGCTGAGTTGCCAGCCCCCGGTGCCAAAACCGGTCTTCAGTTTGGTGATGCAGACCTTCCCCGGGCCAATGCCAACCTTGGTGGCGTCAGCGCCCCAGTTCTCCAGATCAATCACCGCCTCGGGAGTGGCCACATTGCCGGCAATGATGAAGGTGCCCGGAATTTTTTCACGCAGATAAGCAATCATGTTCTTCACGCTGTCGGCATGACCATGCGCAATGTCGATGGTGATGTATTCCGGCACCAGCCCAAGCGCCACCAGGCGGTCAACCGTCTCATAGTCCGGTTTCTTGACACCCAGAGAGATCGAGGCATATAGCCCGCGTTGCTTCATCTCCTGGACAAAGGCAACATTGTCCAGATCAAAGCGGTGCATCACGTAGAAGTAGTCGTTCTGCGCCATCCAGATGCAGATGGGCTCACTCACCACGGTTTTCATGTTGGCCGGAACGACCGGTATGCGAAAACGCCGTGGACCAAAATCCACGCCGGCATCACACTCTGATCGGCTATCCACGCGACATTTGCGGGGCAAAAGCAGAATATTGTCGTAGTCAAAAATTTCCATGATTGTCTCCAAGCTGCAGAAAACTGTTGTTGAACAGGGGGCGCTTGGATTGGGTCCGGCAGATCCGCCACGCCAGATCATGGCGGCGGCCAGAAAAACTACCGGGCCGCAAATGCTTGGGCCCGGTGACTGATTCTATCCAGATTGGCCGGGCGGACCGTGGCGGTTTGCCCTGTTGGGGCAGATTAGGGTCATTCGTCGTGCTCCGGCGGGCAAACCGACGCCGCCGCCAACAACACGCGGCCGGTTGCGTCGGTCACCCAGCCAATCATTTGCATCCGTGTCGTCTGTGTTCCAACGGGGACGTTCATGGGGCGCATGTCTTGCCACACCCAACTAGCACTTTCTTGTAGCACACTGTGTCCGTTCCATATGGGCTGAAGCACATTTCGGACCAAGTTTCTCGGCACGGGACTACCCTCTGTTCCGAGCGGCAGAGCTTCCACCAGCGCCAGCCAGGCGTGCAGGGGCAGGTTGGGTGTGACATCGCTGGGTATACGCAGAGTGATCGACGCGCCAACGTACCCGCCCAGAGCCAGACCACGCGCCACCCTCAGCGAGGCACCGGGCCAGCCGATCACCGGGTGGACGATCTGGCTTTGACCTTCTGGTGTCGGTTGTGCGAGTGCCGCCAGCCGAAGTCGGGCCTCGTTGTTGGCGACCGCCGACAGGGGAGCATCGTCGCCCCGGTGGCTGGGCACGATCCAGTCCAGTGCCATCGTCTGCGCAGACCGTTGGCCCGCCAGTGGCTTCTGCCAGCACGACACACATTCGGCGCTGATGAATCGCTCGACCAGTGCCACGGGGGGAGCCTGGCCGTCACTGCTGCAAAGGGTCTGGCCCAGTGCCGCGCCGGCACCCAGCAGCAGCATCAGGCACCCCGCCGCCCGCCGCCCAAGTCCGAGCGGCATCCGCATCGGGTGGCGCTGAGGTGGCGTTGGATTCAGTCGGGTCGACAAACGGGTCAAGCTGGCCTGCCTTTCTACAATGGGGCATGCTTTCTACCACGCCCCACCAAAGCTTGCCTGATACAGCTTCGATGCCCAATGCCTCTGGCCTGCTCAGTCACCTCAACCCCGAACAGCTCGCTGCCGTCACGCTACCGTCTGAGCACGCACTGATTTTGGCCGGTGCTGGCTCGGGCAAGACCCGGGTGCTCACCACCCGCATCGCGTGGCTGCTGCAGTCGGGGCAGGTGTCGCCTGGTGGCGTGATGGCCGTCACCTTCACCAACAAGGCAGCCAAAGAGATGATGCTGCGGCTGGCTGCCATGCTGCCGCTCAATGTGCGGGGTATGTGGATTGGCACGTTTCATGGCCTTTGCAACCGCCTGTTGCGGGCGCATTACAAACTGGTCGGGTTGCCACAGGCATTCCAGATTCTGGACACACAAGATCAGCTGTCGTCGATCAAGCGGCTGTACAAACAGTTTGGCATTGATGATGAACGCTGGCCGCCCAAGCAGTTGCAGTGGTTCATCAGCGGCTGCAAGGAAGACGGCCTACGCCCCGCTGTGGTGGTGGCCAAAGACCCAGAGACGCGCAAGAAAGTCGAGATCTACCAGTTGTATGAAGAACAGTGCCAGCGCGAGGGCGTGGTGGACTTTGGTGAGCTGATGCTGCGCAGTTACGAACTGCTGCGCGACAACGATCCTGTGCGTGAACATTACCAGCGCCGTTTTCGCCATATCCTGATCGACGAGTTTCAGGACACCAATAAGCTGCAATATGCCTGGATCAAAATGCTGGCCGGCACGGGTGCGCACTCTGGGCCGCAGGGCGCTTTTGTGCCGACCGGATGCGTGCTGGCGGTGGGCGACGACGATCAGAGCATTTACGCCTTTCGCGGCGCTCGGGTCGGCAATATGGCCGACTTCGTGCGCGAGTTTGGCGTGCAACACCAGATCAAGCTGGAAGAAAACTATCGCAGCGGCAGCAATATCCTGGACAGCGCCAATGCCCTGATTGGCCACAATCGCAGCCGCCTGGGCAAAAACCTGCGTACGGCGCAAGGACCAGGCGAGCCGGTGCGGGTGCTGGAGGCCAGCAGCGATTTTCAGGAAGCACAGTGGATGGTGGATGAAATGCAGCAACTGGTGCGTGAGGGCGTGGCGCGCAAAGAGATTGCTGCCCTGTACCGTAGCAACGCCCAAAGCCGCGTGATCGAGACCACCCTGTTCAACGCCGGTGTGCCCTACAAGGTTTACGGCGGCCTGCGTTTTTTCGAACGCGCCGAAATCAAACACGCACTGGCCTACCTGCGCCTGCTGGAGAACCCGCGCGACGACACCAGTTTTCTGCGTGTGGTGAATTTTCCGCCGCGCGGCATCGGTGCTCGTAGTCTGGAGCAGTTGCAAGACCTGGCCCGTGCAACCGGTTGTGCTCTGAGTGATGCGGTCAGTGGTTTGGCGGGCAAAGCGGGGAGCAACATTGGCGCTTTTCTGGCTGGCATTGACGTTCTGCGCGAGCAAACCCTGGGCATGAGTTTGCGCGACATCATCGCCGCCACGCTGGAACACAGTGGCCTGATCACTCATTACAGAGCGGATCGTGAAGGTGCAGACCGGGTGGAGAACCTGGAAGAGCTGGTCAATGCCGCCGAGAGTTTTGTCACGCTGGAGGGGTTTGGCAAAGACGCGGTGGCGCTGCCGGTGGATGAGCTCGGGCGCGCACTCACGCAGTCCCCAGTCTCCCAGGGTCTGGATATGAACCAGCCTTGGCAAGGCACTGCTGCGCCCGACGCCGCCAGCGGCGAGACTCTGTCACCGCTGGCGGCCTTTTTGACCCACGCGGCGTTGGAGGCCGGCGACAATCAGGCGCAGGCGGGGCAGGACGCCGTTCAGCTGATGACGGTGCACGCCAGCAAAGGGCTCGAGTTTGACTGCGTGTTCATCAGCGGGCTGGAAGAAGGCTTGTTTCCGCACGAAAACTCGATGGCGGACCAGGCAGGACTGGAAGAAGAACGCCGCCTGATGTACGTGGCCATCACCAGAGCGCGTCAACGCCTGTACCTGAGTCACGCGCAAACCCGCATGTTGCATGGGCAGACCCGTTACAACCTGCGCAGCCGATTTCTGGAGGAATTGCCCGACGGGGCCTTGAAGTGGATCACGCCCAAGCAGGCCGGTTTTGGTAACTTTGCGGGACGTTTGGGTGGTAATTTTGCTTCTCATATAAGAGCTGAAAGTACATATCCATCAAGCGCTAGAGGCCAAAATGGCATGGATTTTTCAAAGTACGCAGCCTCGCCTGCGCCGGAACGCGCGGCTACCGCCGGGCAGAGCTTCAAGGTTGGACAAAAGTTGTTTCACGCCAAGTTTGGCGAAGGCACCGTGCTCAGTCTGGAGGGCAGCGGGGACGATGCGCGCGCGCAGATCAACTTTCCGCGCCACGGTCTCAAATGGCTGGCCTTGAGTATTGCCAAGCTGACGCCACTACCCTGAGCGACAACGGCACCGGTGTAAGCCCGTGCGCTCAGTGCGTCTGCCGCAGCGCGTCTTCGATGGTGCTGCGCACGTCAGCCGCCCATGCGCGCCGGTCGCGGCCTTCGGCTAGCTGCGGCTGACAAAAGTGCAGTTGAGCCCGCAAGGGCGGCGCGGTGAGAGTGCGCCACACCGAGTCCAGCAAGCTGTCGTCGTCGATGTAACACGGCGCCAGGCTTGGCGCGCCAGTGGCCGTGTCAACAAAGCGCAGCGCCACCGGCTGTACCGCCACATGGGCCGACACAGCGGCCTGAAACAGGTTGGCATGGAACGGCAACAATCGCAGGCCGTTGCTGGTGGTGCCCTCTGGAAACACGGCCAGCACCGCGCCGGCTTTGAGCTCTTCTGCCATGTGGTGCACCACGCGCAGCGCGTCGCGCGGCGAGTCGCGGGCGATGAACAGTGTCCCCGCTGCCCGCGTCAGCAGCCCCAACACCGGCCAGCGGGCGATTTCGGACTTGGCGACAAAACGGCAGTGACTGGCTGACAGCAGCAGCACGATGTCGAGCCACGAAATGTGGTTGGCCACCAGCAGCACTGAACCGTGCAGTGGCGGGGCACCGCTGACCTCGACCTTGATCGCGACCAGTTGAAACAAGTCATGCGCCCAGGCTTTGACCTTGTGTGCCTTACCGGAACTGGACAGACGTGGAAAACCCCAGGCCACCAGCCAAAGGCCACGCAGCACATGCAGCGTGAGTCGGGCCAGCCGGAACACGGCAATCAGGGATCGGGTCATGGCTGGAGAGTGCACCAAACGGATTCAGGAAAACAAACGCCCGAAAGTGTAGCCAAGCCTCATGCAAAATGGCGCGCAGTTTTGCAGGCTTGTCGCGCGATCCGGATGCACCGGGCCGCCAGGCCGGGCCAACCACCAGGAGCGCACCCATGTCCGGTCATCCACAACCCAATCAGTTTGCCCTGCTGGCGCAACGCCGCTTTGCGCCGTTTTTCTGGACCCAGTTTGCCGGCGCGGCCAACGATAACCTGTTCAAGTTTGCCTTTACGGTGATGGTGACCTATCAGCTCAGTGTTGTTTGGTTGCCGCCGACCTTGGCCGGATTGGTGATCGGGGCACTGTTTATTTTGCCGTTTTTGTTGTTTTCTGCCACCAGCGGGCAGTTGACGGATAAGTATGACAAGACGCTGATGATCCGTTTTGTGAAGAACCTCGAGATCGCCGTCATGCTGCTGGCGGCTTGGGGCTTCATGCACGCCAGCGTGCCGGTGTTGTTGGCTTGCACTTTCTTGATGGGTCTGCATTCCACCTTGTTTGGACCGGTCAAGTTTGCCTATTTGCCGCAGGTCTTGAGCGAGCGCGAGATCACCGGTGGTAACGGCATGGTGGAGATGGGTACCTTCGTCGCCATCTTGCTGGGGCAAGTGGCAGGCGGTTTGCTGGTGTCCATGCCGGAGGTGGGTGCTCGCAACGTGGCGTTGGGTTGTGTGGTGGTGGCACTGCTCGGGCGCCTAGTAGCACAGGCGATTCCGGCCGCGCCTGCCACAGACCCGGGTCTGCGCATCAACTGGAACCCGGTCAGCGAGACCTGGCGCAATCTGGCGCTGGCACATCAGCAACTCGCGGTGTTTCGCTCACTGCTTGGTATTAGTTGGATGTGGTTTTTTGGTGCTGTGTTTTTGAGCCAGTTTCCCAGCTTGGCCAAGGAGGTGTTGCACGGCAACGAGCAGGTGGCGTCGTTCTTGCTGGTGCTGTTTTCGGTGGGTATCGGGGTCGGTTCGCTGCTGTGCGAGGTGCTGAGCAAGCGGCATGTCGAAATTGGTCTGGTGCCGCTGGGTGCCATTGGCATGAGTTTGTTCTCAATCGACCTGTACTTTGCCCTGCGCAGCCTGCCTGATGCACCCTCCATGGGCGTGATGCTGTTTGTCAGTCAGGCGCAGCACTGGCGCGTGATGCTGGATCTGGTGCTGCTCAGCCTGTTTACTGGCCTCTACAGCGTGCCGATGTACGCGCTCATCCAGATTCGCAGCCAAGCCACCCATCGGGCGCGCATCATCGCAGCCAACAATATTCTCAATGCCTTGTTCATGATTGCCAGCGCCCTGCTGGCCGGGGTGTTGCTCAAGAGTGGTTTCAGTATCCCGCAGATTTTTCTGCTCACCGGCATCGCCAATGCGGTCGTGGCGTTTTATATCTTTTTGGTGGTGCCCGAGTATTTGCTGCGCTTTGTGGCCTGGGTGCTGTCGCGCCTGGTGTATCGGTTTCGGATTCAGGGTGACGCGTACTTACCCACCACCGGGGCGGCCGTGCTGGTCTGTAACCATGTCAGTTTTGTTGATGCCGTGCTGCTGATGGCCGCCAGCCCACGACCCATCTGCTTCATCATGGACCACCGGATTTTCCAGGTGCCGGTGCTGGGCTGGCTGTTCCGCCTGGCCAAGGCAATACCCATTGCCCCGCGTGGCGAAGACCCGCGCACCTACGAGACCGCATTCGATGCGGCAGCGGCGGTCCTGAAGGACGGTGAACTGCTGTGTATTTTTCCCGAGGGTGGCTTGACGCGTGACGGCACGCTGCAGGAGTTCAAGGGCGGCATCATGAAAATACTGGAACGCACTCAGGCCATGGGGCTCGATGTCCCGGTGATACCCATGGCGCTCACCCACCTGTGGGGCTCATTCTTTAGCCGCATCGAGCAGGGCGGAGCCATGGTGCGACCGTTTCGTCGAGGTGTCTTCAGCCGCGTCGGCTTGGAGGTGGGCGCACCTGTGATTGGCAGCGCGGTGACGCCGCAATTGTTGCGCACGCGCGTGGCGGATCTGATGGCGCGTGGCTGATCTATAGACCCGGCAACTAACTATTGAAATAGCTCAACTTGCCCCCATGTAGCGGACATGGAAAAAGAAGACGGAAGAAGGCTGTCGCGTCAGGCCCAATATGAACGGCGCAAACAGGCGGTGCGACT
>NZ_JAGPBB010000059.1 GCF_018063565.1 Rhodoferax sp. | reverse complement strand
CGGTGCTGAATATTGGCCCATTTACTGTGTCCTGCCACGTCGAAATCCTTCAAAAGTTCGTTACGCTATTGGCTCCATTGTACTTTTTGAGCCCGCCATGCCCGAACCCATCCTGATTGCGCAACACGGCAAGACCCAGTGTTTTCTGCTGCCCGACAAAGCCAACCGCCACGGCCTGATCACCGGCGCCACCGGCACCGGCAAGACCATCACCCTGCAAACGATGGCCGAAGGGTTCTCCAAGCTTGGTGTTCCCGTCTTCATGGCCGACGTCAAGGGCGACCTCACGGGTATCTCGCAGGCCGGAAGCTCTACGCCAAAACTGGCCAAAGTCCTTTCTGAACGTGCGCTAGAAGCTCCTGATTACGCAGCGTTTCCAACCACGCTGTGGGACGTTTTTGGCAAGCAAGGCCACCCGGTGCGCGCCACCGTGAGTGACCTGGGGCCGCTGTTGCTGGCGCGCATGCTCAACCTCAACGAAACCCAGGCCGGGGTGCTGCAACTGGTGTTCAAGATTGCCGACGACGACGGCCTGCTGCTGCTGGACATGAAAGACCTGCGCGCAATGTGCCAGTATGTGGGCGACAACGCGTCTGACTTCACCACCGAATACGGCAACGTCAGTGCCGCCAGCATTGGCGCCATCCAGCGTGGACTGATGCAGATCGAGCAACAGGGAGGCGACCAGTTTTTCGGCGAGCCAATGCTCAATATCGCCGACTTCATGCAGACCGATGGTAGCGGGCGCGGCCTGATCAACGTGCTGGCCGCCGACCAGTTGATGAATTCGCCGCGTCTTTACAGCACGTTTTTGCTGTGGCTGCTGAGCGAGTTGTTTGAGACACTGCCCGAGGTGGGCGACCTCGATAAGCCCAAATTGGTGTTCTTTTTTGACGAGGCGCACCTGCTGTTTGCCGACGCGCCCAAGGTGCTGATCGAACGCATTGAGCTGGTGGTACGTCTGGTGCGCTCCAAGGGCGTGGGGGTGTACTTCGTCACGCAAAACCCGCTGGACATCCCCGACAGCGTGCTGGCGCAGTTGGGCAACCGGGTGCAGCACGCGCTGCGCGCCTTTACGCCGCGTGACCAAAAGGCGGTCAAGTCCGCCGCCGACACCATGCGACCCAAGGCCGGGCTCGACGTGGCAGCGGCCATCACCGAGCTGGGCGTGGGCGAGGCGCTGGTGAGTTTTCTGGATGAAAAGGGTCGCCCGACCGAGACCGAGCGCGTCTATGTGCTGCCCCCGGCCAGCCAGATCGGGCCGATCACCCCGACGCAGCGCCAGGCGCTGCTGGCCGAATCCATCGTCGCCGGGGTGTACGAGAAGGCGCTCGACCGCGAGTCAGCCTTCGAAAAACTCAAGGGTCATGCAACCGCCCGGGCCGAGAAGTCAGACAAAATCAGCAGCGCCGCGCCTGGGGGCGCCTCGGCAACGGGCAACGGCAGCGGATCGGCGCCTCAGGGCGGTGGCTTTTTTGACAGCCTCAGCAGCGGCCTGGGCAGCCTGCTGGGTGGCGGCGGTGGACGGCGCACCTCGGCGGGCGAGCAATTATTCAAGAGTGCGGCGAGTTCCATCGGTCGCGAAGTGGGGCGTCAGGTGATCCGCGGCGTGCTCGGCGGTATATTTGGTGGCAAACGCTAAGAAAACAAGTTAAAGGAAAACCCCCATGTCCACTACAGACCCCCACGTTCACGTCGTCGACCACCCGCTGGTGCAGCACAAGCTCACGCTGATGCGCCGCAAGGACGCCAGTACCAACAGCTTTCGCACGCTTCTCAATGAGTTGGCGATGCTGATGGCCTACGAAGTGACCCGCGACATGCCCACGCAGGACATCGAGATCGAAACCCCGCTCGAGAGAATGACCGCCAAAGTGATTGACGGCAAGAAGCTCGCGCTGGTGTCCATCCTGCGTGCCGGCACGGGCATTCTGGATGGTTTTTTGAGCGTGGTACCCGGTGCACGGGTTGGTCACATCGGGTTGTACCGTGACCCCGCCACCTTGCAGGCGGTCGAGTATTACTTCAAGATGCCCAAGGAAATGCCCGAGCGGGATGTGATTGTGGTGGACCCGATGCTGGCCACCGGTCACTCGGCCATTGCCGCCATCAATCGCATTAAGGAACTCGCACCCAAATCCATCAAGTTTGTCTGCCTGGTGTCATGCCCGGAAGGGGTGGCTGCCCTGCGCGCTGCACACCCGGAGGTAGCGATCTTTACCGCCGCCATTGACAGGCAACTCAATGACCATGGCTACATCCTGCCCGGCCTGGGGGATGCCGGGGACCGGATTTTTGGCACCCAGTGATTTTTGCTTCATCGCTGGCGGGTGTCTCGGCCCGCTGAATCAACCCTGTGGCTGGCCACCGCTCAATCGATTTGCGGCGCAATCATGTCGGCGTAGTCATATAGCGCACCCAGAATCGCTTCGCCGCGTTCGTCGGTGGACTCTGCCAGTTTGTCGAGCGCATCGAACAAGGCGGTAATGGTCAGCGCGCCGGCCGTGCCGTCGATCAGTCGCGCTGCGCGGTGGCTTTCCCAGCGCGCTCTTTCATCGGCACGCAAACTGTCTGGAAAGTTGCGCGCCCGGTAGCGCCACACCAGTTCAGGCAGGCGCGCGTCGTCAAATGCCGGGCGCAGCGAAGCCATGGCAACGGGTGCCGTGTGACGAAAATCGTTCAGTCGGCGACGGTCGGCATTTCCCACAAATCCCCCGTACAGGTCTTCGTCCACATCGACCGGCCCGCTTGCTTCACGCTGGAACACCTCGACCCAGATGGCGCTCATGTCAGGCAGGTCACGCGCCGTCACGGCGTGCTGCATTTGTGCCGCCAAATCAATGCCCCAGCGCTGCGCCATGGCGGCGTTGAGGACCTTGAGGTGACCCATGACCATGGGAGATTTGTTGATATGTACCGACTTGACCGGCAGACGCTGCACGCCCTCTGGCAGATCGGCGCTGCGGCTGAACAGGCGCTGGCGAATCTGGGCGGCGTTCAGAGACGCCAGCTCACGCGGGTCTTGCGCCAGGTCCCAGGCCAGCAACTCGTTCTTGTTGCCCGGATGCATGGCCAGCGGCCACATCAGCGCCAGGCAACCCTGCTCAGGCTTGAACATACCGGAGACGTGCCAGAACGGCCGCGCCTGGTGTTGCGAGGCGGGCAAACCAAGTTCCGCCAGCACGCGTTCCTTTTTGTGCAGTTCAAAGCAGAAGTCAAACAGCTTGGGCTGCGCCGTCCTGATCAGCCGCGCCAGCGCGATGGTTGCGCGCACGTCGCTCAGCGCATCGTGTGCAGCGTTGTGCTCCAGGCCGTTGGCAGTGCTCAGGTCCGTCAGCTTGAAGCTGGGTTTGCCCTCGGCGCTACAGGGCCATTGGATTCCCTCAGGTCGCAAGGCATAGGCGGTGCGCACCACGTCCAGCAAATCCCAGCGACCACAATCGTTCTGCCATTCCCGTGCATAGGGATCGATCAGGTTGCGCCAGAACATGAAACGCGTGATCTCGTCGTCAAACCGGATGGTGTTGTAACCCACCCCCACCGTGCCCGGCCAGGCCAGCAGCTGCTCGATCTGTGCAGCGAACTGGTGCTCGGGTATACCCTTTGCCAGGCACTCCTGGGGCGTGATGCCGGTGATCAGGCAGGCCTCCGGGTCGGGCAAAACGTCGTTGGCGGGTTGACAGTACAACATGACCGGTTCGCCCAGCTGGTTCAGCTCGGCATCGGTGCGAATCGCGGCAAACTGGGCTGGCCGGGCGCTGCGGGTATTGGCGCCGAAGGTCTCGTAGTCGTGCCATAAAAACGTATGCACCATGGGTTACCCGTCAAATAACTATAAAAATAATGGCACTCAATACCCGTCTGACATGCGCTGGAGCACGATTTGATTACTTTCTTCGTGCCCAGCGCACACCTGGCAGTTCAGCCACCAGGCCAAGCACCTTGTGCAGCCGCCCCGAGTCGGTGACTTCCACCGTAAAGGTCATCCAGGCCACGCCCTTGATGGACTGGGTCTGCACACCCGTGACGTTCATTTTTTCTTTGGTGAACACCTCCGAGATGTCGCGCAGCAAACCCTGGCGATCCTGCGCCTGCACCGACACGTCCACCGGATACACCGAGCTGCGCGCCGCATGGCCCACACCCCATTCGACCTCGATCAGTCGCTCACCATTCCTGGCCACCATTTCGCGCAGATTGGTGCAGTCAGTGCGGTGAACGCTGACGCCTTTGCCGCGGGTGACAAAACCACAGATGGCATCGGGCGGCGCCGGCTTGCAGCACTTGGCCATCTGCGTCAGCAAAGAGTCCACTCCCACCACCAGCAGGCCGCCATTGGCCGGATTGTCCCCCGCACGCGACTTGCGCAGCAAGGGCGCATTGGCGTCAAACTGAGGCACCTCGGGCGGACGCAAGAGCTGTTCGATGCTGCGCAGTGAAAACTCGTCTTTGCCAACATCTTCAAAAAGCGCCTCGGCATCGGCAAAACCCAGCTGCACCGCCAGATCGTCCAGCTTGAGCGCCGTTTTGCCTTCGCGTTGCAACAGTTTTTCGACCGCCTCGCGCCCCTTGGCGACGGTTTCGGTCAATGCCAGTGCGTTGAACCAGGCGCGGACCTTGGTCCTGGCACGGTGGCTGACCAGATAACCCAGCTCCGGGTTGAGCCAGTCGCGCGACGGCCCGCCCTCTTTGGCCACACTGATTTCGACCGTCTGCCCATTTTTCAGCGCAGTGTGAAGCGGCACCATGGCGCCGTCCACCCGGGCACCGCGGCAACGGTGGCCCAGGCTGGTGTGCACGGTGTAGGCAAAGTCGACGGCGGTGGCGCCTTGGGGCAGCTCGACGATGGCGGCGTCGGGGGTGAGCACGTAGATGCGGTCATCGAGCTGCACCTGCTGCGCGGACGGCGAGTTCGACAGGTCACGCTCCCAGGCCAATAACTGGCGCAGCACGGCAATCTTGGCGTCGTAACTACCGCTGGCAGAGACACCGGCGTAACCCTTGGCTCCGGCCTCTTTGTAGGCCCAGTGTGCTGCCACGCCGTTCTCGGCATGGTCGTGCATGGCCTGGGTGCGAATCTGGATCTCGGTGGCTTGACCATTGGCGTCACGCACCACGGTGTGCAGCGACTGGTAGCCATTGACTTTGGGTTTGGCGATGTAGTCGTCAAACTCCTCGGCGATGGCGTTAAAGCGACTGTGCACCCAGCTGAGCGCGTCATAGCATTCGGGTACGCTGGCGACCAGCACCCGCAAGGCGCGTACGTCGTACACCTGACTGAAGTCGAGTGACTTGCCGCGCATTTTTTTTACAATGCTGTAGATGTGTTTGGGTCGCCCTGACACTTTGGCAGACAAACCGTGGGCCACCAGGTCCCGCTCCAACTCGGCGCGCAGTCGCTCTACCCCCGCCTCACGCTGCACGCGCTTTTCATCCAGCCAGCGCGCCACCTGTTTGTAGGTGTCGGGTTCGAGAAATCGAAACGCTAGGTCTTCCATTTCCCATTTGATTTCCCAAATGCCCAGCCGGTTGGCCAGCGGCGCAAACACCTGCAGGGCTTCCGACGCAATGCCATCGGGCACCGGCAACTTGGCGGCCGCAAAGTAACGCAAGGTTTGCAGGCGCGACGCCAGGCGCAGTAACACCACCCGCAGGTCGCGTGAAAACGCCAGCAGCATCTTTCGCACATTCTCGGTCTGCATGGCAGCCGACTCGGGCGTGGCACCGAGCGCTGCGCCGTTTCCTTGCGCGGTCAGGCGCGCCAATCGCGCATGGCGCTGCACCCGCACCAGTTTCGCCGTTTCGAGTGCCAGGGCGGCGAAATGATCGCCAAACGCCTTGCTGATCACCTCCTGCGGTTTGTTGAGATGTTCGCACGCATAGACCAGATAACTGGCGGCCTGCATCACCTCGGAGCCACCCATGCGTTGCAGCACCAGCACCATGGCGTCGGCGTGCGCCAGCATGTTTTCACCGGAATCCAGCCGCTCACCCGCAAGCAGGGGCTCGGCAAAAGCACGCGCGCGCGCCACCGCCTGGCTCGGTTCAGCCGGGAGTTGCTGCGTTGCCGCCAGCACAGCGGGCTGCCCGCTGGCCACGGACGGCAGCGCCGGTGTCGACCCGGTGCTGGCAGCAGGCGCAGTCTGGGTACTTTTCATCGGTTCTCAGTTCAGCAAGAACGCCAGCACCGCAGCAACCTGATCGGGTGCCACAAAGGTGGGGGCGTGGCCAACTCCGGCAAAGGTCAGCAGTTCGGCCCGCGGGCCGCGTTGCGTCATGGCGTGTGCAGTCGCCTCTGACAGCAAATCTGACTCGGCACCACGCACTACCAGGGTGCGCGCACGGATCTGTTCGTACAACTGCCACAAGGCTGCTTCAGCTTGTGCTGATGACTCGGGCGTCATGGCGGCAAAAGGCAGCGCCAGCGCCGGATCGTAGTGCAGCGTCAGCTGCGAACTGCCATCACCAAGTGGTTTGAGTTGATGCTGCGTCAATGCCAGCCACTGCGCCGGCGTGTGAGGGCCAAAACTGCTGGAAACCAGCCACAGGGCATTGGCCGCTTGTTGCACATGGTCAAACCGGCCCGTTTGTCCCAGGTACTGACCAATACGCTGCAGCGCCTGCCACTCGATCGTGGGGCCAACGTCGTTGAGTACCAGGCGACGAATACGCGCCCATACGGGTAACTCTGGCTGACCTGCCACCGCCATGCCAATCAGGCCACCCATGCTGGTGCCCAGCCAGTCCAGCGTAGTGGCTTGCAGCTGCGCCAGCAACTGCAGCATATCGGCAGCATAGGTGCCCACCTGATAGCCCTGCGGGTCCTTCAGCCAGTCACTTTGGCCGCGGCCCACGATGTCCGGGCAGACCACCCGCAAGGAATCACCGGCCTGATCGATCGCACTTTGCGCCAGCACATCAAAGTCGCGTCCCTGCCGCGTCAAACCATGCACACACACCAACACCCGCGTTGCTGTCGGGTTGCCCCATTGCCAATAGGCCATGCGGTGGCCCCCGTTGGCATCGGGACATTGAACAAAATGCAGGCTGGGATCAGACATGGTGATGGGGGAACAGGATAATGGCAGGGCTGGGCAGACTGAGGCCAAACCGGCCTCGACGGTACAGCATCCTAATTCAAAGTCAGGCGTGGTCCAGCGGCAGAGGCTGCTTCGACCCCAATCATTTTTGGAGTTTTCATATGCTCAAAGGCAAAACTGCACTCATCACCGGATCCACCAGCGGCATCGGTTTGGGCATTGCCAAAGCCCTGGCCGAACAAGGCGCCAATATTGTGTTGAATGGTTTTGGCGATGTCGAGGCGCCCAAGGCGGAAGTCGGTGCCTTGGGCGTGCCGGTGGCCTACCACGCCGCCGACATGAGTCGACCGGCCGACATTGCGGACATGATGGCCTATGCCAGCGCACAGTTTGGGCGGGTCGACATTCTGGTGAACAACGCCGGCATCCAGCATGTGGCGCGTGTGGAGGCGTTTCCGCCGGAGCGCTGGGATGCCATACTGGCCATCAATTTGAGTAGTGCCTTTCACGCCACGCGCCTGGCCTTGCCGGCCATGCAGGCAGCCGGCTGGGGGCGCATCATCAATGTGGCATCGGTGCACGGGCTGGTCGCGTCGGTGGAAAAAGCCGCTTATGTGGCAGCCAAACACGGGGTGGTCGGCCTGACCAAGGTCACCGCGCTGGAAAACGCCACCACCGGTGTCACCTGTAACGCCATTTGCCCGGGCTGGGTGCTGACACCGCTGGTACAGAAACAGGTCGATGCCAAAGCCGCCGCGCTTGGGGTTTCGAATGAAGAGGCGACGCGCCGTCTGCTGGGCGAGAAGGAGCCGTCGCTGCAGTTCACAACGCCACAAGAGTTGGGAGCCCTGGCGGTGTTTTTTTGCTCGGCCGCGGCGGCCAACGTGCGGGGTGTCGCCTGGAACATGGACGGTGGCTGGACGGCGCAGTAGCGCAAGCGCCACCATCGTCGAATCATTCATAGCAATGAAGGGCCATGAGCATTGGGCTAGACGGTGATTGTTCTTCAACCCGCCTGACGAAATGCCATCACCGCCTGATTGCGCAACGTCCGCAGCATGGCCAGCTCTTTTTCGTCCACCTGCAAACCACCTAGCTCGGCCTTGTCGGCGTAGATCATGCCAAAAGCGCGGCCTTTGAGCTGCAAAGGCAGGATCAGAAAGGTTGGCGCGTTGTACAGTTTTTTGTACCAGGAGGGCAGCCGCTGGTTGATCCGGGAATCACTGGCATCGCTGATCAGGGTGTCAGCCCCCTTGTTGCATATGGTGGCAAACAGATCCGGTGCGCCGACACTGCCCATCGGCACACAAAAAGATTTGACCACCCCTTCCACCCCAGGCCCCAGACCAAATCGGCCGGTGAGCGTGTCGGTCTTGGGGTCGCGCATGCAAAAGATCACCCGATGGAAATCCAGCGCCCGGTACATCGCCTCAAGAATCATGCGCAACACATCGGCAAGTTTGAAATCATCGACCATGGCGTTGGTAATGTCCTGGATGCCGGCCGCCAGCGTCTGGGTGACGTGTTCGGCCTTGACCATGGTCGGCGCCAGACGTGCCTCGCGCAGGTCGATCACTTGGGTCGCCTGTAGTTCGCTTGATGCCAGGCTATCGTGGTCTTCTTTGGAATACTCCATTTTGGTTGAGGTCAAAGCACCGCCGGGGTGGAGCAAACGCGAGGCCGGTGAATCGGCTCGCACCCGCAACTCCATGGCTTCGGCCAATTCCAGCAGTTTTTTCCGCGCCGAGCTCGAGGCAGCCTGAATCTGGCCAACCGACAAACCCAGGGACCTGTGGTAACGCTTGGCGAGCAGATCCAGACGCTGCTCGACCACCACCGGGTCCGGTTGCAACATGGCATCGGCCATCTCGTTGGCCGCTTGCGCGCTCCAGCGCATGCGGCCCGCCGCGTCTTTGGGGTTATGGTTGGGTGGGTCTCCGGCCGGCTTGACAATGCAGCGCTGAATGCTCTCGGGTAGCCCCCAGGCCTTGGACACCCCCAGACCCAAGGCTTCAAAACTCATGCCCAGCACACGGGTTGAGGCTGCCTCTTCGCTCAACGGGTCCTTGTTGGAGGCACACAGGGCGCGAATGCTGGCCGCCTCCTCAGGGAAATAGAACTGGGACAACATGCGACCCAGGTTCTGGAACAAGGCACCAATGAACGCCTCCTCACCTTCCGCCGAAGTACCCCCCAATTCAGCGGCAATCGAACCCGCCATCAGGGCGCGCAGGAACTCCTCCTTGAGCAGTTGGGCGTTTGTCTTGTCCTGCATGTGCTCCAGCAGCACCAGGCTGAGTGCCATGTTGCGGATGCCGTTGAAACCGACCAGACTGACCGCCCGCGACACCGTGCCAATGCTGCTGCCCCGCGCGTAATGCGCGCTGTTGACCAGGCGCAGCAACTTGTTGGTCAGCGCCACGTCTTTGAGAATCTCGTTGGTGACGCTGCTGATACTCTCCTTTTCTGAGGTCGCCATGCTCTGGATGCGCACCACTGACTCCGACAGCGCCGGAAAGTCGCTTTTGTTGCGCATCCGCCGCAGCAAGAACTCCAGGGTACTGTTGCGACCCGTTGCACTGCCATCGCCACCAGCCACCGCCTGGTTCTGCTCGGTCCATTCGACAAGGGCATCGAGGAACACCTGGGCACTGGGAAAACGCTGCTGCGGCTCAAAGGCGGTTGCCCGCAACAGGATGGTCCGCACGGAATCGTCAATGCGCGCCTGCAAATCATCAGGTATTTGCAAGGGCTGCTGGGCCGCCAGGCGCAAGGCGGTGTTGAGGTCCTTGCCAACGCGCAACGGTTTGCCCCGCAGCAGCTCGCCCAGCACCAGACCGGCGGCGTAGACATCCATCAACGGCGTGACTGGTTCGCCCCGCAGTGCCTCCGGGGCCATGTAAGCGGGGCTGCCTGCCACGTCAAAATCCTGGTTGGCGGCAGCGGCACTGACTCGCGCGGCGATGCCAAAGTCCATCACACGGGCACGTCCGCTGCTGTCCATCAGCACATTGGACGGCTTCAGGTCACGGTGCACCACGCCGTTGGCATGGGCCACCACCAGGGCACTCAGAATGTCCTGCATCAGAGCCACTGCACCCGCAGCCTGCATCGGACCATCTGCCACCAGTTGTTGCGCCAGTGTCGGCCCGGCCACATACTCAAACACCAGGTAGGGCGTCTGTTGGTGCACATCGGCCTCAAACACCGGCACGATGTTGGGGTGTGTGAGGCGGCTGACACTGCGGGCTTCTTGCAGCCATCGGTTCACCTCGCTGTCAGTGGACTGCTGACCCGGCAACATCAGTTTGATGGCGACCTCACGCTCAAGCCGCGGATCGAAGGCCAGCCACACCTTGGCCTGGGCGCCCTGCCCCAGCAAACGACGCAACTGGAACCGACCGACGGTTTGTGGCTCGGCGGCTGAGTTGTTGCCGCGCTTGGGCGTTGAGAACGGTGAAAGGTCAACCAAGTCTGCTGCTCACTTTCTACAGGATGAAACAATGTACCGCAGAAAATTTGTAACAGGGTGTCAACAGTCCACAAAATACGCCCGCTGACCCCCGCATTGCCACGCAAAATGCGATTTGTTACAAATTCCGATGAAGCGAGTATGGCTGCAATTTCTGCCCGTAGCGACAAAATTCTGGTGGTTGACGACGATGCCCGGATTCGGGACCTGTTGCGACGTTACCTGACCCAGCACGACTTTGAGGTGTTGCTGGCCGAAGATGGCAAGTCCATGCTTCGGGTGATGCAGCGCGAAACGGTGGACCTGATCGTGCTGGACCTGATGATGCCCGGTGACGATGGTCTGACCGTGTGCCGCAAGCTGCGCAGCGCGAAAGACCTCACGCCGGTGATCATGCTGACCGCCAAGGGCGAAGATGTGGACCGCATCATCGGGCTCGAAGTTGGCGCCGATGACTACCTTGGCAAGCCCTTCAACCCGAGGGAGCTGCTGGCGCGTATCAACGCCGTGCTGCGTCGTCGACCGGTTGCCGAGTTACCCGGATCGCCCGCCAACGACAAGGAAGTCGCGACGTTTGGGCCTTTCAGTTTTGATATGGGTGCCCGCATCCTGCGCAAAGATTCCCAGGATCTGACTTTGACCAGCGGCGAGTTTGCCATGCTCAAAGCATTGGTTCGTCATCCGCGGGTCCCATTGTCTCGGGAAAAACTGGCGCAACTGGCACGTGGCCGTGGTTTTGAGCCGTTCGACCGGAGTCTGGATGTACAGGTGTCGCGCCTGCGCAAGTTGATCGAGCTGGACGCCGCGGCACCCCGTTACATCCAGACCGTGTGGGGGGTTGGCTACGTGTTCATTCCGGACGATCAGGGTTGACGTTTTGATGGCAGGCCTGAGCCTTTTCTGGCGGACCTTTTTTCTGCTGGCGCTGCTGCTGTTGGCATGTGTACTGGCCTGGACGCAGACTTTGCGCAAGATGGAGTTCGAACCACGGGCCATACAGACCGCCCAGCAGATTGCTTCGGTGGTCAACCTCAGTCGCGCCGCCCTGGTGCACAGTGACGCCATTGCGCGGGTGTCCTTGTTCAAAACCATGAAAGACCAGGAGGGTGTCACCATCCGCCTGAGGGAACCGCAGGATGCCTTTGCCGCCCTGCCCGACGATGCGCTGAGCCGACGCATCACCGAAGAACTGAAGCGACTGCTGGGAGCAGACACGGTGGTGGCGCGCAGTGTCAACCAAACCGATGGACTGTGGATCGGCTTTGGCATCGACAAAGACCGCTATTGGCTGCAAACGGACCGGGCACGGTTTGATCAGGCCACAGGGCGCACCTGGCTGATCTGGTTGCTGACCGCCATGGCTTTGTCGCTGGCCGGTGCCGCGGGTATGGCCGGGCTGATCAACCGGCCACTGAAAGATCTGAGCATTGCCACCGGCCGGGTTCGGGCGGGCGACTTTGAAGCCAGTCGACTCGATGAAACGGTGGTGACCAGTGAAATCCGGGCGGTCAATGTCGGGTTCAATCGCATGACCCAGAAGCTCGCCAAAGTGGAAGAAGACCGCGCCGTGATGCTGGCAGGTATTTCGCACGATCTGCGCACGCCGCTGGCGCGTCTGCGCCTGGAAACCGAGTTGAGCGTGGACGATGAGCAGGCACGCGAACACATGGTCAGCGACATTGCGCAGATCGACGCCATCATTGGCAAGTTTCTGGATTACGCCAGGCCCGGCAATCCAGCGTTGTTTCCGGTGTCGCTCAATGAGACCGTCGAACAGACGGTGTCGCAACTGCGCCAGCGTCAGGACATTCAGGTTCGACTTGCGCTACAAGCCCAATTGATGGTGTTGGCCGACCCGGTGGAGTTGACACGTGTGATCAGCAATCTGCTGGAAAACGCCGTGCGCTATGGCAAATCTGCCGACAGTGGCTGTGCGCGCGTGGACGTTTCGGCCCGCGCCCATAACAAACAGGTCTACCTTCGCATCCGCGACCATGGTCCGGGTGTCGCGACCGAGCAGATCAAGCAGCTCACGACACCTTTTTTTCGCGGAGAAACCGGTCGCACCGCCTGCAACAGCACCGGTCTGGGGCTGGCCATCGTTGAACAGACGGTGACGCGACTGGGCGGCAGCCTGGAACTCAGCAATGCAGCAGGTGGCGGCTTATGTGCCAGTGTGCAATTGCCTCAGGCTTGAACGGTCACGCGTAAAGCCGGGCCTGCGACATCAAACGCCTTTGCGCGACACCGGCGCACGCGATTTCGGCCCACCCGTGTCCCTCGGTGGCAATCCGGTGTGTTGGGTCAGCAAACGCCCTTTCATCGGTCTTTCCGGGCCTGAAGCCACTGCTTTGGCCGACGTTCGGTTCGCGGCCTGCCCCGCCGGTGTCGAGTTTTTCTTGCGGGCACTCTGGTAGCCGGCATTGTCTAGCGGCTGCCAACTGGGCACCAGATGGTGTTTGCCATTGCCAATCAGGTCGGCGCGTCCCATCGCCTTGAGTGCTTCGCGCAGCAAGGGCCAGTTGTTGGCGTCGTGGTAGCGCAAAAAAGCCTTGTGCAGACGTCGGCGCTTGTCGCCTCGGACCACATCGACAGTGTCCTGCAGGTCTTGAATTTCGCGCCGCACGCCTCGCAAGGGGTTGCGCCCGCTGTGGTACATGGCTGTCGCCGTGGCCATCGGACTGGGATAAAAGGTTTGCACCTGATCTGCACGAAAACCGTTCTTTTTCAACCAGATGGCCAGGTTCATCATGTCTTCATCGCTGGTGCCGGGGTGCGCTGCGATGAAGTAAGGGATCAAAAACTGCTTTTTGCCAGCCTCCTGCGTGAACCGGTCAAACAGCGACTTGAACTTGTCGTAGCTGCCAATACCGGGCTTCATCATCTTCGACAACGGACCTGACTCGGTGTGCTCCGGCGCAATTTTGAGATAACCGCCCACATGGTGTTGCACCAGTTCCTTCACGTACTCCGGGCTTTGCACCGCCAGGTCGTAGCGCACACCCGAGCCAATCAATATCTTCTTGATGCCCTTGAGCGCCCTGCCCCGGCGGTAGATATTGATCAACGGCTGGTGGTCGGTGCCCAGGTTCTGGCAGATCCCCGGGAAAACACAACTCGGCTTGCGGCAGGCTGCCTCGATCTCCGGGCTTTTGCAGCCGAGCCGGTACATATTGGCGGTGGGACCGCCGAGATCGGACACGGTGCCGGTGAAGCCGGTGACCTTGTCGCGAATGTCTTCGATCTCCTTGATGATCGAGTCTTCGGAGCGACTCTGGATGATGCGGCCCTCGTGCTCGGTGATGGAACAAAAGGTGCAGCCGCCAAAACAGCCGCGCATGATGTTGACAGAAAACCGGATCATCTCCCACGCCGGAATCTTGCTGGAGCCTGCATGACTGCCGTTTTCATCGGCGTAGGCGGGGTGCGGTGCGCGTGCGTAGGGCAGATCGAACACCAGATCCATCTCCGCCGTGGTCAATGGAATGGGGGGCGGATTGATCCAGACATCACGCGCAGTGACGCCTTCGCCATGCGCCTGCACCAGCGCACGTGCGTTGCCGGGGTTGGTTTCCAGGTGCAACACACGGCTGGCATGGGCGTACAACACCGGGTCGGACTTGACCTGCTCATAACTGGGCAGGCGAATCACCGAACGTTCGCGCGGTGGCACCTGCACCCTGCCCGAGCCGGCAGGCAGTACCGGGTTGGGGAAAAACCGGATGGTTTGTGCTGCCACCTGCGGCTGCGGCTCGCACTTGGATGTGTCAAATTGACCTGTAGCGCTTACTCCATCTGTATAGGCAGCTATTGAAACTGAGTTTTCAGATCGGCCTGAACGCTGTTCCTGGGTGCAAACCTTGCCCTGTTCTGCGGCCTGCTCAGCGGTCGTCTGATACGGGTTGAGGTGGGACTCGATGCGCCCAGGCTGGTCAACGCTGGTCGAGTTGATCTCAACCCAATCCCGACCCGAGGGGTCGTCGCTGCGCCGCACAAAGGCCGTACCACGCACATCGGTAATGGCTTCAACCGGCTCACGCCGGCTCAGCCGATGAGCAATCTCGACCAGGGCACGCTCGGCGTTACCGTAGAGCAATAAATCACACTTGGCGTCGACCACGATCGAGCGGCGGACCTTGTCGCTCCAATAGTCATAGTGTGCAATGCGCCGCAGACTTCCTTCAATGCCACCCAGAAGGATCGGCACGTCTTTGTAGGCCTCGCGGCAACGCTGGCTGTAAACAATGGCGGCGCGATCCGGGCGTTTGCCTGCTACGTTCCCTGGGGTGTAGGCGTCATCTGTCCGGATCTTGCGGTCGGCGGTGTAGCGGTTGATCATGCTGTCCATGTTGCCGGCCGTCACACCCCAGAACAAATTTGGCTTGCCAAGCACCTTGAAGGGCTCGGCGCTTTGCCAGTCCGGCTGGGCAATGATGCCAACCCGAAATCCCTGGGCTTCCAGCGTTCTCCCAATCACCGCCATTCCAAAACTCGGATGATCGACATAGGCATCACCCGTGACAATGATGATGTCACAACTGTCCCATCCTAAGCTGTCCATCTCAGCGCGACTCATTGGCAAAAATGGTGCCCGGCCAAAGCGTGCCGCCCAAAATTTGCGGTAACCGTCCAGAGGCCTGGCCGCACGCGGAAAAAAAGACACGTCAGCAGGTGCGTTCATGCAACACTCAGGAGGATCAAAAACCGCCGAGTGTAAGGTTTAGCCCCTGTCATTGCATCGCTTGTGGGTACGGATGGTTAACATGCGCCTGCCGAAACTGCCGCATGTCGTCCGATGCCCAAACACCCCCTCGCCTTCGCACCATCCATCTGGCAGATCTGCTTCTGGGCTTTGCTGCTGACAACCTTGTTTTTGTCGCTGGTGCCGGTGCAACACCTGCCACAGGCTTGGAGTTTCTGGGACAAAGCTGAACACGCCATCGCCTTTGCTGCTCTGGCGATCAGCGCCCTGCTGGCCTATCCGGCACGGATGCGGCATGTTGTGACTGGACTCGTCTTGCTGGGCGTCGGCATCGAGTTGGCGCAAGCCCTGAGTGGCTGGCGGCAGGGCGACTGGTTGGACTGGCTGGCCGATTGTGTCGGCCTGGCGCTGGGTGCACTTGCCTTTCAGCTTTGGCGAGCGCGACTCAGGCAAATGTGTTGAGCTGGGTGCCAAGCGTGCCTTGACTAGCCAAGGCTGGTTGCGGCAGTGCTTGCAGCAAAGACAAGGCCGAAACTGCCTGAATATCCAGGGCTTTCTTGAGCACGAGAATATTCAGCGCATCAGCGCTTGGCGCCTGACTGGCAGCGCTGGCAGCTTGTACGGCGGGGGTACTGGCGATGTTCATGGCTTTGACCGGGTTGAAATGCAAACCCTGGTCTCACTTTATCGGCAGGTCGAGGCGATTCCTGTAGACCTGTCATCCGGTTGCACAATCGGCAAACAACGACCCGTTTTGGCGCTTTGCTCGCCCAGCGTCAATATCCGCATCACCTGCCAAACCTGCTCGGGATTCACCATCAGCTCGGCGTGGCCCCGCAAGTGGTCGCGCAGATTGGCGTAGTAGTTCAGATAGTTGCCGGGTCGATTGGGTGCCGCGCGACGCACCGCCACCGGCGCGCTGACCCCGTTGAACATTGCCATCTGCAAGACCTCACCGGGTGCCGGGTCTGCGCCCCAGTCTTGCATGTCATCCCATTGGGGGCGCTGGCCCGCTTTGAGCGCCTCCTCCTGAGTGTCCAGGCCGTACTTGGTAAAACTGCCATGACTGCCATGGACCGCCCAGCGCGGACCCAGATCAGCCACCAGCGTGCTGGCGTGCAGGATCACGCGCAAATCGCCCTCTGAACGGCGATAACACAGCACGGCATGGAACCAGTCGTTGACCAGCGCACCGTCGCGCAACACTGCCAAGTCCAGGCTCAGCGTATCCGGCATACCCCACAGCTGCAAGGCCTGATCCACCAGGTGTGGGCCCAGATCGACCCACAAGCCGGCACCTGGCACGTCCTGCTCACGCCAGCGGTCAGGCACCGCCGGTCGATAGCGGTCAAAATGCGCATTCACCTCGACCACCCGACCCAACAGCCCGCTGTTCAGCACCTGCTGCAGCGACAGGAAATCACTGTCCAGTCGCCGATTCTGAAACACCGTCAACACCCGGCCCTCTTGCTGCGCGACTTGCAGCAGATGTTCGGTTTGCGCCAGGGTCACCGTGCAGGGCTTGTCGACCACCACATGTTTGCCCGCCTGCAAGGCAGCCAAGGCCAGCGGGTAATGGCTGGCATTGGGTGTCGCAATGACCACCAGATCAATGTCGGGGTGGTCAAACGCTTGTTGTGGTGTGGCCAGGACTTGGACCTGGGGCCAATCGGCACGCACGGCGGATTCGCGGCTGGAGCACACCACGGCCAGCGACAGACCTGACACGCCGCCGACAAGCGGTGCGTGAAAAATTCTGGCCGCGGCACCATAGCCAATCAATGCCACATTGAGATTCACTTCTTTCTCCTGACTTGCCAAAGCAACACACCAAGCGCCACACCCAGCAACGCCAACGCCACCGCGCTGGTTGCCGACAATCCCACCAGCATCTGCATCAACTCATCGAGACTGTAGGCACCCAGCAGAAGACTGATCACAACAACAACCGAAAAAACGTACAACATAAATCATGCCACCGAGGGAACTGCCTAACAATTTGCCCCATCATCCCCGAAAATGAAGCCCTGACAACGCATCCAAGCGCTAAAAAACATCAAGCCACCATGCTGCATTTTCTGCCTGCCCCACTGCTCGGCGTTCTGGCCAGCATCCTGATGCTGCTCAACATATGCTTTTGGGTGCCAATTTTGCTGATGTTTTCCATGGTCAAACTGTTGCTGCCTTTCAAGCCGGTAAGGTTGTTGATCGATCCACTGCTGTTACGTATTGCCGAGGCCTGGATTGCTGGCAACTCCGGATGGATGGGGTTGACACAAAAACTTGACTGGGAGGTCTCTGGCATCAACACCCTGCGACGCCATCAGTGGTATCTGGTGGTATGCAATCACCAATCGTGGGTGGACATTCTGGTACTGCAGCATGTCCTGAATCGTCGCATCCCGCTGCTCAAGTTCTTTTTAAAGAAAGAACTGATCTGGGTGCCCATCATGGGGCTGGCGTGGTGGGCGCTGGAGTTCCCATTCATGCGCCGACGCAGCGAAGCCTACTTGCGCCAGCATCCGCAGGAACGCGGTAAAGATGCGGCCACCACCCGCGCTGCCTGCGAAAAGTACGCCTTGGTGCCCACCAGTGTCATGAATTTTCTGGAGGGCACGCGCTGCACCCCGGCCAAACAGCAACGGCAACAGTCACCTTATCGCCATTTGCTCAAACCCAAGGCGGGCGGCGTCAGCCTGGCGCTCGATGCCATGGGTGAAAAATTTGGTGCGGTGCTTGACATCACCATCATTTACCCACAAGGCACACCGGATTTTTGGCGTTTCCTGCAGGGACAGGTGTCTCACGTGGTGGTGCAGGCGCGGGTGTTGCCGGTACCGCGCGCAAGCATCCAGCCTGGACAAAGCGGCGAACAGGCGTGGCGGGAGGTCTGCCAACCCTGGGTCAATCAGCTGTGGGCGGACAAAGATGCCACCATTGCCAACGCGCTGAAGCAGAACTGACATGCTCGCGCGCCTGTTGCGAGTCAGCTACCTGTTGCAACTTCTGAGCGGAGCCCTGCTCGGGTTGTATCTGGCGCTTGGATGGGGTCAGGGCCAGCCACTAGGCCTGCTGCTGGTGCCGGCCAGCGCCGTTGCCTTGCCCGTGCTGCTGCAGTGTGCGGTGATATCGATCACCATGCTGCGATCTTTTCGGGCAGGATCGTTGGCACATTGGTGGCGCGCATGGCGTGGCGAGTGTCGTGCCGCGATGCTGATTTTCATGCTGCGCCAACCCTGGCCGAAGCAACAGCGCGGCGTGCTGTTGCCGCCGGTAACTGCACCGGTTGAACCAGACCGTCCCCGGCTGCCGGTTTTGTTGGTTCATGGGTATTTGTGCAACCACCGCGTCTGGGACGACGTCGTCGCCGCGCTGAGCGCAGCCGGACATCCGGTACTCGCGATCGACCTGGAGCCCCTCTTTGGTTCGATTGACGACTACGCACCGGTGATCGAGCGCGGTGTTAATCAGCTTCTGCAGGCAAGCCATGCCGACCAACTGGTTTTGCTGGGGCACAGTATGGGTGGACTGGCGATCCGCGCCTGGCGATGCGCCTATGGGTCAGCCGCTGAGTCGAGGGTCGCGCGAATCATCACGCTTGGCACCCCACACCAGGGCACCCGTCTTGCCAAGGGCTCGGTAACCCGCAATGGCGCACAAATGGTCTGGCAGAGTCCCTGGCTGCAGGCACTTGCCGCCAGTGAGGGAGCTCAGACACGTCGGTTGATGCATCTGGCTTTGACGAAGCAAGACAACATCGTTTTCCCGCAAACTCAACAGGTGTTGGCCGACACTCAGGTGACCGAGTTTTTTGCCATGGGCCACCTGCAGATGTGCCTGCATCCGCAGGTCATTGAGTGGCTGTTGCAGACGATGGACAGTGAGACGAACCCCGGACCTGCCGGATAATCGTCCAATGCCAGATGTCAAGTCGCCCCCGAATCCAGACGTCCCCCGCCAGGCCAAGCCGGGGGGTGCCGAATCAAGTGATCTGGCGCGACCTACCACCCTGAATCAGTTGTTCTGGGCTTTCACCGCACTGGCGTTGCAAGGCTTTGGCGGCGTGCTGGCGGTGGTGCAGCGTGAGCTGGTGGAGAAAAAGCGCTGGCTGTCACGCGACCAGTTCATGGAAGACTGGGCGGTGGCACAGATTTTGCCCGGCCCTAACGTCGTCAATCTCTCGATGATGATTGGTGACCGCTACTTTGGATCGCGAGGCGCCCTGGTCGCTTTGGCTGGCATGCTGGTGTTTCCGGTGCTGATCGTGTTGCTCATTGCCGTTCTGTTTGCCGGCCTGTCCGATCACCCGCAGGCGCAAGCTGCGCTGCGTGGCATGAGCGCGGTGGCGGCGGGACTGATCGCAGCGACCGGGCTTAAGCTGCTCCCCGCCTTGAAGAGAAATGTGCTTCCAGCGCATATTCAATATGTCGTCATAGCTATGACTTTTATTGCGATTGTGGGGTTTAAGGTGCGCCTGGTCTGGGTGCTGATGGGCATCGGTGGGGCAAGCACAGTTTGGGCTTACCGTTGGCTTGGCAGGTCGGCACCGGAGTCAAAGTTGCCATGAGCATCCAGCTGAGCCCCGCCGACTGGTGGATGTTGCTGATGCATTTTGCGTCACTGTCGCTGCTCGCCATTGGCGGCGCCATCGCCACCGTGCCCGACATCCACAACACTTTGGTCAATCAGCACCATTGGCTGTTGGAGCATCAGTTCAACGCCGCCATCGCCTTGGCGCAAGCAGCGCCTGGCCCCAATGTTCTGTTTGTCGCATTGCTGGGCTGGAACGTCGGTCTCAATGCAGCGGGTAGCGGACCCATTGGGGGCAGCGGCAGCGCCTGGGTCAATGCCAGCCTGGGCATGGTTTTGGCCATGGCCGGCATGCTGTTGCCCAGCACCATCCTGACCTTGGTGGCGTCGCGCTGGGCACATCACAACCGCGAACGACGCGGGATACGCGCTTTCAAGCAGGGCATGGCACCGGTGGTGGTGGCCTTGCTGGTAGCAACCGGCTGGATACTGGCAGTCAACCATGCGCAGACTCTGGCACATTGGCCGCTGTGGATGCTCAGTCTGGTCAGTACCGTGCTGGTGTGGCGTACCCGGCTGCATTTACTTTGGCTGTTGGGTGCGGGCGGTTTGTTGGGCTGGTTTGGTTTGGTCTAACATTGGGCACTGTTCCAATTTCTCAGGTGTATCGATGTTCAAACAATTGTTAGGTGCTGCGCTGGCGGCGCTGCTCGCATGTCCGGGTGTGACCCACGCACAAAAAAATACCACCGAGATGCTGCTGTATTGCGGTATCACCATGGTCAAACCCATGACCGAGATTGCCCAGGTGTTTGAAAAGCGCGAGGGCGTCAAGATATTGATCTCGCAAGGTGGCTCAGAAGACCTGTACCAGTCAGCCAAGAAAAGTGGCCAGGGTGACTGGTACCTGCCAGGAGAGCCGTCGTACCGCGCCAAGCACCAAAGTGAGGGTCTGCTGGGTGAATACGTCAACGTGGGCTACAACCAGATGGCCATGGTGGTGCAAAAGGGCAATCCACGGCAGGTCAAGGCTGATCCACGTGAGCTTTTGCGCAAGGACTTGACCGTGATTTTGGGGAATGCCGAATCGGGAAGTGTCGGGCAGGAGTCAAAGTCGATGCTCGATGGTTTGGGCATTTACCCCAAAGTGGTCAAGGCGGCGGCGTTTTTGTCACCCGACTCACGCAGCCTGATGAATGCCATGCGCAAAGGTGAGGCTGACCTGGCGCTCACCTGGCGTGCCACGGGTTTTTTCCCGGAGAACACCGCCAAGCTCGATGTGATCGACATCGACCCCAAGGTGGCCAAGCCGCAAGCCCTGTTGCTGATCCAGTTGAAAAGCGCCAAGAATGTGGAGCTGGCGCGTGGTTTCATGAAACTGGCCTCGGGTGATGAGGGGCAGGCCATTTTTCGCAAACACGGCTTTTTGGACAACAAGACTGCGGTGAAGGGTTAGATGGAACTGGGGTGAGTGGCACCAAGGATCATGGACAGACTCAGCCAGCCTGGCTCGCACAACAGGGTTTCGGAGGTCTCTGTTGACACCTCCCTTCGGTGGTTGGTTGGCATTTCCCTGCTGTGTCTGTTGCTGGTTTTTGGACTCCGGGCCTATTTCGATACGCTCGAAGAAGGCATCAAGCAACGTGGTGAAAATGACCGTGCCCGCCTGTTTGTGGGTGAGGAGATCGTGCGTGGCCTGTACGAGATCGAAAAAGACATCTATCGTCTGGCCGTCACACAGAACGCGGCCGGCTTTACCCGCATCAATACAGAGATTGACGAACATCTGACCAAGCTGCGTCACGACCTCAACGTGCTGAAGGACGGTGGCACCACTCGGCGCCACCTGCAGCTCAACATCGATGGCAAAGACGAAGTGACGCGTGAGGCCACTTACCGGCCCGAATCTGACAATCAGACGGTGGTGATGGAGTTGATCGAGATTGATCCACAACTTGGCAAGATCCGGGAGCGTGGCGAAATGCTCAAGAGTTTGCTGACCAAGCGCTGGGAGACTCTGGAGAAGGAAGATGCCGTTGCGTTCCTGAGGGCTGAGGAAGATGTGGTCATCCAGCTCAAGCAGATTCCGCCCCAGTTTGAACGCATCAATGAAAACGCCAATCGTCTGTTTCTTGAAGGTGACCAGCGCCTGCGTGCGCTGGAGACAGAGTTAAAGCAGCAAACCAGTCGCCTCAAACGGGTTGAAACCGGGTTGATCCTGCTGGTCGTGGTACTGGGTGGCATCACAGCGTTGATGTTCATGCGCCAGTTGACGGCTGCGTTGCGCGAAACCCGGCGCGCCCGGGATGACGCGGAGAGCCAGCGTGAACAGAACAGCACCATTTTGGACACCTTGAGTGATGGCGTTTACGCCACCGACCTCAAAGGTGTGATTAGCTATGTCAACGCCGCAGCGGAGCGGATTCTGGGCTGGCCTGCCGCCGAACTGGTGGGGCGGCATTCGCATAAGACCTTGCACCACTCCCACCCCGATGGCAGCCATTTCCCAGATTCGGATTGCCCTTTGGTTGCGGTGTTGGCGCAGGGAGTTACCCTGGACGGCGAAGACCATTTTGTGCACCAGAACCAGCGCTTTGTGCCCGTCTCATTCCGTTCCAAGCCGTTGCTGCTCAATGGTCAGGTGGTGGGCTCTCTGCTGTCGTTCCACGATATTTCCGAGAGACTTGAAAGCGAAGCCCGCATCCGCCTGCAACAGGCCGCCCTGAATGCCGCGGCCAACATGATCCTGATCACCAACCGTGAGGGCTTGATTGAGTATGTGAACCCGGCGTTCTGCCACACCACCGGATTTGCCGCCGCAGAGGTGATTGGCAAACCGGCCAGTATGCTGAACTCGGGCGTACAGGATGCACTTTTCTACAAATCCATGTGGGAGGCCTTGCTTGCTGGAAAACCCTGGGAAGGCGAACTGAGCAACCGGCGCAAGAACGGCGAGGTCTATCCCGAGCAGATGACCGTCACGCCCATCACCGAGGATGGTGAAATTGCCCACTTTATCGCCATCAAACGTGATATCTCAGAAGAGGTACGCACACGCATTCGCCTGAAGCTGATCGAGTCAGCCATCGAAGAGACCAATCAGGGAATCATCATCATGGATGCCGGCTTGCACGAGGCTGCCGCGGTGATCCAGTATGTCAATGCAGGTTTCAGCCGCCTCACCGGCTATTCATCGGAGGAGGCCGTCGGGGTGCCTGTGAACTTTCTGCAAGGCCGGCAGACCGACCCGTTCAAGACACAGCAGATCCGCCAGGCGATGACACAAGGCACCAGCCTGACGCTGGAAATGCTCTATGAGCGCAAGGATGGTTCGCACTTTGTGGGTGAACTTCACCTGTCGCCCGTCCACGCTGGCCGGGGGGCTCAAAGCCATTACATCGGCCTGCTGACGGATATTGATTTGCGCAAACAGGCTGAACTCACATTGCGCGACGCCCGCGACCAGGCACTGGAAAACTCGCGTCTCAAGTCCGAATTTCTCTCGACCATGAGCCATGAAATTCGCACACCGATGAACGGCATCATCGGCATGACTGACCTGTTGCTCGACACCCAGCTCGATCAGGAACAGCGTGATTTCACGGCCATCGTCCGTGATTCCGCGCAAGCGCTGCTGGTCATCATCAACGATATTCTGGATTTCTCCAAGATTGAAGCGGGCAAACTGGAAGTTGAAATTACAGAGTTTTCAGCTTCTCATGTGGTCGAAGGTGCCGTAGAGTTGCTGGGTGCCAAGGCGCGCGAAAAGGCGCTGACGCTGACCTGTTTTGTCGACCCCTTGTTGCCATCGCGCCTGATGGGTGATCCAACGCGCTTGCGCCAGGTGTTGCTCAACATCATCGGCAACGGTATCAAGTTCACCGATGCAGGTGGCATCGAAGTGAGCGCACAGATTCAAACCCAGGCTGCTTCGGATCCGATGATTCGATTTGAAGTCGCCGACACCGGGATCGGCATTCCCGAGCACACTCAAGGCAAGCTGTTCCAGTCGTTTACCCAGGCGGACAGTTCAACCACACGCAAGTATGGCGGCACCGGGCTGGGTTTGGCCATTTGCAAGCGTCTGGTGGAACTGATGGGTGGCCATATTGGCATCGAAAGCACGCTGGGCCAAGGATCAACTTTCTGGTTTACTTTGCCGATGGTTCCGTGCAATACCCCACACAAGGCGAGGATCGCGGCAGGTCCGGACAGTCCGGCGCTGAAAAACCGGCGGGTCCTGGTGGTGGATGATCATGTCAGTGACCGCAAAGTCATCCATCGCTACCTCAGTTCGTGGGATCTGCCCAACGACGGCGCGGCCAATGCGCAGGAAGCCCTCAAATTGCTGGGCGATGCGGTGGATCTGAACGTTGCCTATGACATCGCCCTGATTGACTACCTGATGCCCGGAATGGATGGTCTGGCACTGGGTCGCTTGCTGAAAGCGGATCGTCGATTTGACACGCTGCGCATGGTCATGTTGAGCGCCCATGGCGATCAGCGCAGCCTGTGCTCGCAAGCACTGGAGGCAGGATTTGCCGCTTGCCTGTCGAAACCAGTACGCCAGTCACAGCTGTTTGACAGCCTGGCCGGCGAGGTTGCCGACTTGCGC
>NZ_JAGPBB010000058.1 GCF_018063565.1 Rhodoferax sp. | reverse complement strand
CCTGCTGGCGCAGCCCCCCAAGCCCACTTGGTGGCGACGGCGCAGCCTGTGGATTGGCCTGGCGCTGCTGGCCAGCGGTACTGCAGCCTATTTTTATTGGTCGGCCAGCCAGCAGGCCAAAGCGGCGCCGATTTACGTCACAGAAGCGGCCGCCAAAGGCAACCTGACGCTCAGAGTCACCGCCAATGGCACGCTGCAGCCCACACGCCTGGTCAACATCGGCAGCGAACTCTCGGGTACGGTGCTGCGCGTGCTGGTCGATGTCAACGACCGGGTCAAAAAAGGGCAGGTACTGGTGGAGCTGGACACGGCCAAACTCACCGACCAGGTCACGCGCTCGCGCGCCGCGCTGGCCAGCGCGCAGGCCCAGCTGCTACAAACCGCTGCCACGCTCAAGGAAACCAAGGCCAGCCTGGCGCGGCTGGAGGAAGTGGCACGGCTGTCAGGTGGCAAAGTGCCCTCGGCAGCCGAACTCGATGCGGCCCGCGCCAGCCTGGAGCGTGCTGTGGCCGCCGAGGCCAGCGCCCGCGCCAACCTCGATTCAGCCAGGGCGTCTCTCGCCACGGACGAAACCAATCTGTCCAAGGCTTCAATCCGCTCGCCCATCGACGGCATGATCCTGACCCGTTCGGTGGATCCCGGCAATGCAGTCGCCGCGTCACTGCAGGCGGTCACCTTGTTCACGATTGCCGAAGACCTGGGCAAGCTGCTGCTCAAGGTGAACGTGGACGAAGCGGATGTAGGCCGCGTCCAAGTGGGTCAAAAGGCCAGCTTCACCGTGAGCGCCTTTGCCACACGGCGCTTTCCGGCCACCATCACCCGGGTGTCCTATGGCTCCACCATCACCGACAACGTCGTCACCTACGTCACCCAAATGGACGTCGACAACGCCGACCTGAGCCTGCGCCCGGGCATGACCGCCACCAGCACCATCACCGCAGTGGAGCGGCAAAATGTGTTGCTGGTACCCAATGTCGCCTTGCGCTTTGCGCCAGCCGACCCTGCTGGCGCGGAATCGGCCAAGGCCAGCGGGGGTGGCATCATGTCGAAAATGATGCCACGCATGCCACGCACCGGGCAGAAAAAGGCCGGTGGCCCGGGCGGACCCGCCAAACAGGTGTGGGTGCTGCGCGATGGCGCACCGGTGGCGCTCAACGTCAAGGTGGGCATCAGTGATGGCCGAATGACCGAGATCACTGATGGCGAGCTGGCCGAGGGCATGGCCGTGATCACCGAGCAACGAAGCAGCGCCGCTGCGGCCAGTCCAGCTGCCAAAAAACCATGAGTCAGGCAGCCCTGATCCAATTGCTGGGTGTCACCAAGATCTATGGCCAGGGTGCCACCGCCTTGCAAGCGCTCAAAGGCGTGGACCTGGCGATCGACACGGGCGATTTTGTTGCCATCATGGGCCCAAGCGGCTCGGGCAAGTCCACCGCCATGAACACACTGGGCTGCCTGGATACACCCACCACCGGGCAATACATCTTTAACGGGGTGCATGTGGAACAACTCAGCCGCGACCAGCGTGCACTGTTGCGCCGGCGTTACCTGGGTTTTGTGTTTCAGGGCTTTAACCTGCTGGCGCGCACCTCGGCGCAGGAGAACGTCGAGCTGCCTCTGCTGTACCGCGGCGAGCCCGCCAAACAGCGCCATGCGGCGGCCAAAAAAGCACTGGCCTCGGTGGGGCTGGCGGGCTGGGAACACCACACCCCCGCTGAACTGTCGGGTGGCCAGCAGCAGCGCGTGGCGATTGCGCGTGCCATCGTCACCGAACCCGCGGTGCTGCTGGCTGATGAGCCCACCGGCAACCTGGACACCCAGCGCAGCCACGAGATCATGGACCTGCTTTGGAAACTCAATGTCGAGCACGGCATTACGGTGCTGATGGTCACTCACGAGAGCGATATGGCAGCCTACGCCAAACGCATCGTGCGCTTTGTCGACGGCGTGGTCGCCAGCGACGCACGCAATGCCCACCCGGTGGCGTTGAATCCGGCCACCGTGGAGGTGCACTGATGTTGCTGAGCACCCTGCTGCTGGCACTGCGCTCCATCCGGCGCAATCTGCTGCGCTCCTTTCTCACCATTCTGGGCATTGTGATTGGCGTCAGCGCGGTGATCACCATGGTCACCGTGGGCAATGGTGCCACGCTGGCGATTCAGAACCAGATTTCGGGGCTGGGCACCAACCTGTTGCAATTGCGCCCTGGCCAGCGTATGGGCGGCCCGGGTGGCAGTGCCGGTGCACCACCGTTCAAAGAGGCCGATGCAGTGGCCATTGAGGCCCAGGTGGGTGGACTGCTGGCGGTTGCACCTGAGGCGCGCAGCGGTGCCAGCATTGTGGCCGACGGCCGCAACTGGGCCAGCAGCGTGATCGGCAGCACCAACAGCTGGCTGATCACCGGCAACTGGAAAATTGCCGAAGGGCGCGAGTTCACCGATGATGAGCAGCGTGGTGGTGCCGCGGTGTGCCTGATTGGCGAGACCGTGCGCCGCGAGCTGTTTGGCAGTGCCAGTGCTGTGGGGGCGTCGATCCGGGTCAAACAGATTGCCTGCGACGTCATTGGTGTGCTGGGCGCCAAGGGTCAGGGTGCCTTTGGCAACGATCAGGACGACGTGGTGCTGACGCCCTTGCACACACTGCAGCGCCGCATTACCGGCAACACCCGAGTGCAAACGCTGCTGGTGTCGATGCAGGACGGTGCCGACCCCGAGCGGGTGAAAGCGGCGCTGACCGACCTGCTGCGCGAACGGCGCAAACTCGCCGACGGCGAAGATGACAACTTCAATGTGCTCGACACCAAACAGCTCGGTGAAACCTTTGCCAGCACCACCAAGGTGATGACCATGCTGCTCGGTGCGGTCGCGGCGGTGAGCTTGCTGGTGGGCGGCATCGGCATCATGAACATCATGCTGGTGAGCGTGACGGAGCGCACCCGCGAGATTGGCCTGCGCCTGGCTATCGGCGCGCTGGAGCGCGAGGTGCTGATGCAGTTTCTGATCGAGGCGGTGGTGCTGTCAGCGCTGGGTGGCGTGGTTGGGATGGTGCTGGCGTTTGGCGCATCGATGGGTGTGGCCGGGCTGATGGATGTGCCGTTTGTCTTCAACTGGAACGTCAATTTGCTGGCCTTTGTGTTTTCGGCCGGCATCGGTGTGGTGTTTGGTTATTTCCCGGCTCGCCGTGCCGCACGTCTGGACCCGATCGAAGCGCTGAGACATGAGTAAATTTAGAAGAAAATAGCCTCCAGCGCATACAAAATATGCCCTGGCTGCTATCATTCTTCCGAACAATGAGCCCCAACCTATGCATCACAACCATCGTCCCATTGCCCCACGGCGCCTGCCTGACCTGCTGCGGCATATGCCCAAAGCCGAGTTGCACATTCACATCGAAGGTTCACTGGAACCTGAATTGATGTTCACGCTGGCCCAGCGCAACGGCCTGGCCCTGCCCTACCCCGATGTAGCCACGCTCAAGCAGGCCTATGTGTTTGACAATCTGCAGGACTTTTTGAACATCTACCACGCCGGTACGCTGGTGTTGCGCACCGAGCAGGATTTTTATGACATGACCTGGGCGTACCTGCAGCGTGCTGCAGCCGACCAGGTGATTCACGCCGAAATTTTCTTTGACACACAAACCCACACCGGGCACGGTGTCAGCGAATCGGTGGTGATCCAGGGTTTGCACCGTGCCTGCGTCGACGCCCGGGCCCAGTTGGGGATCAGCGCCAGCCTGATCCTGTGTTTTTTGCGCCACCTAAGTGAGGCTGAAGCGTTCGAAGCTCTGGAGCAGGCCCAGCAACATCTGGACAAACTGGTTGGCGTGGGGTTGGCATCAAGCGAAGTGGGGCATCCGCCCGAAAAGTTCACCCGTGTCTATGCCAAGGCGCGGAGCCTGGGATTGCGTCTGGTGGCCCACGCAGGAGAAGAAGGACCTCCGGCCTATATCTGGGGCGCACTGGATGCACTCAAAGTTGAGCGCATCGACCACGGCGTGCAAGCCATCCAGGACCCGACGCTCATGGCCCGACTGGCGCGGGACAAGATCGCGCTGACGGTCTGCCCGCTCTCCAACCTCAAGCTGTGCGTATTCAAAGATTTGTCACAGCACAATCTGGGCCAGCTGCTGGATGCAGGTATTGCAGCCACAGTCAACTCCGACGATCCAGCCTATTTTGGTGGCTACATCAACGCCAACTTCACGCAGACCTTTGCTGCATTGGGCTTGGGCGCGGAACATGCTTACCAGCTGGCGCACAACAGTTTTGCGGCCAGCTTTGTCACCGAGTCAGTCAAGCGGGCCTGGCAGGATCGTCTCGACAGCTTTTTTGAAACCTTTGAATAAAGCCCCGTCAGCACCGCCCGCTCAGCGGCTTGCCGGCGCCCACATTTGCAGACGCGGCAACATCGCCCGGTAAGGCGCCAACAACAACGCTGCCATCAGGCATTTGATCGCAAGATCACCCACGGCCAGCATCAGCCAGTTCATGTCGGACCCTGCAAAGGCCAGAAAAAAGAAAATGGCGGTATCCACCACAGAGGCCACCAAAGAGCCAATCAATGGCGCTTTCCACCAGGACTGAGCGCGCAGCCGGTTAAATGCCACGATATCGAGCAGTTGCCCGACAATAAACGCCACACCGGAGGCCACCGCAATTCGCCACGGCGCCAACGCCAGCGACACCAGCACGGCAATCCCGAAACCGGTCCAGGCCACGCGCCGGGCGGCTGGGGCTCCGACCGCACGATTGGTCAGATCTGTCACCAAAAAAGCCACCGGAAACGTGAATGCTCCCCAGGTCAACCAGTCATTGATGGGAAACTGCACCAGGTAGTTGGATGAGATGATGACAATCATCATCGCCATAATGGGGCGCCATAAGGATACCTTCGGAATGTTGGTGGCGGAGTTCATGTCCTGATTATCGCAGCCACGTTGTGACTGAGCCGCACATGGGGTTTGCTGGGCAGGTCCCTTTACGTGACCACGATCGACCTCGGTCAGCCAGCCTTGGGCTGGCACTGAATGTGAAAATCGGGCATTACCACAGCAGCAGCTTCCAAACCATGGACCATCGCCATTGAAAATTGGGTAAGCTTGCCATCATGAAAGCCTATCGTGCCCAACTTCTGTATTTCAAGCCCGAGGGCGATCCGAGGCATCGCGCCGTCTTTGAGCAGGACGGCTTGCTTGTCACCGGCCCCGACAAGACCGGAAAGCAGGTGGTCCTGGCCGTCGGTTCCTGGCAAACGCTGCAGCCTCGTTTTTGCGATGTACCGGTAGAGGACTTCAGGAATCGCATCATTGCACCGGGGTTTGTCGACCTGCACAGCCACTACCCGCAAAGCAATGTGATCGGCTCGCCCGCAGAAGGCCTGCTGCCGTGGCTGGAGAATTACACATTCCCTGAAGAAAAACGCTTCGAAGCCCAAGACTACTGTGCGCAGGCAGCTACTTTTTTTATAGAAGAGCTGATGCGCAATGGCATCACCACCGCGTTGACATTTGCCACCTCACACCCGCAGTCGGTGCATGCGCTGTTCGAAGCGGCGCAGCGCCGCCAGTTGCGCCTGATCACCGGCCTGTGCCTGATGGACCGCCACGCCCCGCACGACCTGCTCAATCAACCCCAGGGCCGCGTGGACGCCACCGAGCAAAGCCTGATCGACACCGAAGCGCTGATTGCCCGCTGGCACGGCGTCGACCGCCTGGGCTACGCCATCACGCCGCGCTTTGCGCCCACCAGCAGTGACGCGCAACTGCGCGGCGCGGGCAATTTGGCAGCGCGTTTTCCCAGCGTCTGGATCCAGTCGCATGTGGCAGAAAACCGCCTGGAGATTGCCTGGGCGCGCGAGCTGTTTCCCGACGCCCGCAGCTACCTGTCCACCTACCACGACTTTGGCTTGATGCGTCGACGCGCTATCTACGCCCATTGCATCCACTTTGACGACGACGACCGTTGCCTGATGCGCGACACCGGTGCCGCCGCTGCCATTTGCCCGACCAGCAACCTTTTTCTGGGCAGTGGTTTTTTTGATTATGCGGGGGCAGACCGGATCGGATTTGACTACGGTTTAGGCAACGATGTCGGTGGCGGCACCAGTTTCAGCCCGTTTCATACCATGCTGGGAGCCTACTATGTGGCACGCGAGGGGCAAAACAAAGCCGGTTTGAGCCTGAGTCCGCAGCACCTGTGGTGGCAACACACGGCCGGTGCAGCGCAGGCGCTGGACCTGGAGGGTGTGGTGGGCAATCTTCTGCCCGGCTGCGAAGCTGACTTTGTACTGCTCAACCCGCAGGCCACGCCGCTCTTGGCGCGCAAAACGGCACTCGCGGCAAGTCTGGATGAGCTGCTGTTTTCGATGATTGTGCTGGGCGACGACCGGCTGATCGAGCGCACCGTAATTTCGCAGGCGGTTTAACGACGTTGCCGCACGACCCAGCAACCGATGAAAGGCATTCTCGCCAGACCAACCTTGGTTCGCCGCTTTTCCAGAAGGCGTTAACAGGCTCTATTTTCTTAGCATTTGCTGCCACGCAGAAACGGCCTGCGCCACGCCGTCAAAATGCGCCACGCCCGGCGGCACTTGCGCGACCAAGGGCAACATACCGCACCCGCCCACCCATAAGTGGCAATCGGTGGGCAGGGCCTGGCGCAACTGGGTCAGGTAGCTTAAAGACGCGTCAGGCTGCATACATTCGCTGATTGAAATGGCCACCACGCCAATTTCCAGGTCGCGCACCGCTCGCACCACCTCTGGGTGTGGCGTCTGGGTGCCCAGGCTCACGCAGTGCGCACCCTGCACGGCCAGCGCCACCTGCAAACCCATCATGCCCAAACCATGCAACTCGCCGGGCGGGGTGGTGAGCAGCACACGGGGTTTGGCAGTGCTGGGGCGCATCCTGGCCAGCCGTGCATACAGCGTCTGGCGCATGGCTTCGGTATAGTGGTGCTCCATATGGATGCCCAAGCGCCCATTGGCCCAGGCGATGCCCACCGCGTCATTGAAAGCTGGCAGCAACGTCTGCGCGAACTTGGCCAGTCCGTTTTCATTGATCAGCTGCTCCAGGTAGGCAAGCACGGCACCTGGCTCACACCCCGGTGCCAGGCAGTCCAGCAAACCTGCCTGGTGTTGGGTGGCGTCGGCATCCTGCCCCCAGCAGTCCAGCGTGGCATGCAGATCGGCCAATGACAAGGCCATAAGCTTGTTGGGCCGCTGGCCGCAGTGCACCAGGCGGGCGATGAGCTGTAGTCGCTCCACATCAGCCAGTGCGTACAGGCGCTGACCCCGATCACCCCGCACTGGCATCGGGAACTGGTAACGCAGCTCCCACTTGCGTAGCACCTCGCGGCTGAGTCCGGTGGCGTGCTCGGCTTCAGTTTGGGTCAGGGGGGCGTGATCAGGCATGTCCATGGTGGTGCGCACATTTTCGCAGGAAGGCGGCTTGCGAGGATAAATCACTTTTGCAGTCCATTGTCCAGGACAAATCTCTGCCATCCAGACCAACATGCCTCGAGCCGCCAAGCCAAGGTTGATGGCACCGTCCGCCCGTGGCGGCAGCGGCAATTTCAAACCTTGCTGAATCTGATCATGGATCCAGCCAGCGCACCAGATAGTAGAGCCGAAGACCCTCGGACGAGCGCGACGGACCGACCACCTCAACCGCGTGTTGACCGAGTTCGGGGCGCGCCAGAGCCCGTGCACTGGCTTCATCGCGCATGACGTCAACACAGTTCTCGGGAAAGCGCTTGCGCGCGCCACGTTTGACGTGTGCAATGGCAAAACACGGCTGCATCATCTGTGGCAGGTCTGGGTCGATGGTGAGGCCGGTATTCATGCCTTGCCTCGCAATACTTGCATTTGCATCAGCAGCGGTGCCAGCACTGGCTCCAGATGACGACGCATCAGCGGCCCCACGGCCGTGGTTTTGGCAAGAATCGGCAACGCAAGCTGTTGGCTGACCTGGCGCAAATCTGCCATCGCAAGGGCCTCGCGCTGCAACGTTTCGGGCCAACCCGCAGGCAGGGCCAGATGGCGTAAGGCGGCAAAATAGTGACCCAAAAGGTCAAGCGCCAGAAACACCGCCTCAGGCGCCGGTGGCTTTTCCAGCGCCAGCAGCATGGCACGCAGGAAGCTCTGGCCACTGGGGCCATGACTGCGCAGCAAGGTCTTGGCCCACGGGTCATCAACGGCAAAAGCCTCTGCCAGGGTTTGCGCCTCTGCGCCGCTCAGAACCCGCGGCGGTTCAGGTGGCAAGTCGTCGGGCTGGTGCTCCAGAAACCCGAGAAAGTAGTGAGGCCGGTGTTTGGATTTGGCCCAGAGCGAGGGGACTTTGTCCGGCGCCATCAAACCCGCACCCACCACGGCGCGAATTGCGTTCATGGCCTGAATCGGATCTTCTTCAAACGGCAAATGCTCGATCAGGAATTCTGCCAGCACCGGCCCCATGATGCCGGTACACACCACCCGGTGCGCCAGCAAGTAACGGGCGATCTCCATTGTGGGCAAGGCCCACCAGGCGCGCCGGGCAAGTTCATCGGTGATGCTGGGGGCCTGTGCTACGGCGCGCACCGCTTCGGGCTCACCGAGCTTGAGCAATGCCTCCAGACTGCGTGCGCTGCTCTGCCCCATGCTGTTCCAGCGCATCAGGTGCACTGGATACCCGCCGGGTGAACCCATGGCGTGGCCGCCGAGCAATTCACGCACGCGCTGTGCATACAAGTCAGGTCGGCAGTTGCGGTGCAGCACCACCTTGGCCTCACCCCTGGCGGTCAGCGCGTAAAGGGTTTGCTGGCCCTCATCCACACGCACCGCCAGCACCTCACCGGCCAGCAGGACGTTGAGGCGCAACTCGTCTTCGGGGGATAGTTCAGCGGCCATGACTCAGTTCAGCTGAATGCGCTGCCCCCAGGGCACGGGTGATTTGCCTTTGACCAGCCACAGCACCGGGTAGTTGGGTGCGATGGCCGGAAACTGGCCCTGTGCATCGGTGAAGTAAACCAGCGCATCGGGTTGCACCCCCGCGCGCTCGACCCAGTCAAACACCGGCGCGAAGGCGGTACCGCCGCCCCCGGCAAAGGTGCGCGGCAGTTGAAATGCCTCCCACGCCTCAGTCACCCAGGGGCCATCAGGGGCCAATGCCGCATCGCATGCCAACAAAGTAATGCGTACCGGCAGGGTGCCTTTGATGGCATTGAGTTCCCCGGCAAACTGCGCCAAAGCGGTGTTGTCAATCGAGCCTGAGGTGTCCAAAGCCACATAAATGTCACCGCTGTGGCTGCGCAACCTGGGAAAAAGCGGCTCGCCTACGGTGCCATCGCTGCGCCGCGAGGGACGCTGCCAGCTGTAATCGTCACGCGCCAGCTGCAACAGGTAGTGCGCGAGCGCCGCACGCCACGACACCTGAGGTGCCAGCGCGTCCTGCAGCAAACGGGACATCCCCCCCGAGAGTTTGCCAGCCTCACGCGCGCGCTGCGCCGCCGCGGCCATGAAGCGCTGCCACTGCTGTTGCAACTGTTCTTTTTGTTGTGCGCTCAAAGGCGCGGGTGGCCCGTCTTGCCGATCACCCGGCGAATCAGGCGGGTCCACCGGTGGCGGACTCGCGCTCCCGCTCTGCGGGTCTGCTTGCGGCTCAGCAGCCTGGGGCTGACCGCCCGCCTGAGCCGATGGCCCGGGTGGCTGCGCGCCGCCACCCTGCCCCTGGTCTTGGGCTTCACCATTGCCGCCACCGGCCTGACCGCCGTCATCGCCATCCCACACATGGTCGTCAAACTGCTCGCTGTCGAGCGTATCGCTGATACAGGGGTATATTTCTTCGGCCGCCATGCCCCGGTAAAGGTCAAGCACCTGGGCGCCCAGGGGTGGCTGGAGCCCTTCGTCAAGCAGCAGCGGGTTGATCGCAAAGTCACACGCCAGATCCCAAATGCGTTGCACCCGTCTGCCACGGCGGGCGAAATGGCCCAGCGCGCAGTGCAAGGCTTCATGCGCCAGCGCAAACTGGGTTTGCGCACTGCTCAGGGCGTCCACCCACTGCGGGTTGTAATAGAGTTTGCGCGCATCGGTGCCAGTGGTTTTGCACCAATGGCCCGCCTCCACAAGTGGCAGGCGCAACACCAGCGCACCCAGAAACGGTTTATCCAGAATCAGCCTGGCCCGCGCGGCTGCCAGTTTGGCCGCCGCGGCCCGACGCGTGGCCACACTCCATGTGGCGGGCAGTCCAGCCGCGGTACCCGGTTGTCGCGCCACGCCGACATGGCCCAGGCCATCGTTACTCGTAGAGGACGAGGTCTGCAACGGCATGAGCCCAACCCGCAAACTCTGGCACCGCAAACAGGGCCGAACCAATGCCCCGGTGCATGTCGGAGACCAGCATCACGCCCATTTCTTTGAGCGGCAGGCGCTGCGCATAGTTCAGGATGTGGCCCCATACCTGCTTGGACTGCACCTGACCTTTCGCGCGCAAGGCGCGACCCGCCAGTGCCGCGGCAACGGCGTATTGCAAATCCAGCTCGGTGGGGACCGCCACCTCCTGCCCGGCCACGATGGCGTCCAGATCCGGCAGACGCTCCAAGCTGTCTATGAACGCCGCACACTCCACCCCGGCTGCGTGGCCCACACAGGCGCACAACGCGGCAGTCAACAGGTCGGGGGTCTGGTCAAATTTTTGCAATGCACGGTGGGCAAACTCCCACGAGCGCGGGCTCGGGAAGGCCATTTCTCCCGCCAGCGTGCGCGCCGCATCAAAGGCAAACAGCAACTCGGGTTTGAAGCGCAAAAACGCAATCAACCGCTCGTCAATCCCACTGGCGTAAGCCCAGACAACCCAGTCATCCAGATTGACGACGACTTCAAAATGCGAAAAACGGTTGGCCAATGGTGCCGGCATGGCGTAGGTCACACCCCGGTCGCCCTGTCGGTTGCCGGCGGCAAAGATCACCCACCCATCGGGGATGTGGTAGTCGCCCAGGCGTCGATCCAGAATCAGCTGATAAGCGGCGGCCGACACCGCGGGCGGTGCCGAGGTGATCTCATCCAGAAACAACACCCCGTGCGGGCCGTGGCGCTGTGCATCGGGCAACATGGCAGGCACCGCCCACTGCACCAGGTCACCCACCCGAAACGGAATGCCACGCAAGTCTGACGGTTCCATCTGCGACAGGCGAATGTCGATCACCGGTACCTGATGACGCCGCCCGATCTGCGCCACGATCTGCGACTTGCCCACGCCGGGCGGCCCCCACAGCATGACAGGGGTATGGTGACCCTCAGCGGTGCTGAGAAATTCGCGTTCAAGCAGAGCGGTCAGTTGGGCGGGACGCATGGCTGGAAAGTAAGAAAGTAAGCGTCGTCACAAGGATGGCGCACTAGCCATGCTCAAGCTCCGAGAGCAAGGTAATGCTGCCCTCTTTGCTGGCCTGCGTGACATAGGCCTGGTTGGCGGTAATCAGCGTGGCACCCGGGGTGTGCAAAGCCACGGCGTGGTAAAGCGTTTCATACAAATGGTGCTGATAACGCATGGCCAGTTTGAGCGCAGTCACATACATCTCGGGTGAGGCGACGAGCTGGTAGCGGATATTGAGCAAATCATGCAGATCGTCGCGTGCGTCGACGGGCTTCAGACGCATCAGCATGGCTGCAACCTCAGCGACAAAATGCGGCGGCTGCACAAAGGTCAAAAAACCCAACACCGACTGTTCAAGAATTTTCAGCGCCAGATCGGTGTCGTGCTCCTGTGGATGCCCCGCCAGAAACCACTTGAACGCCACACTGGCATCGACGACGGCGATCATGCGCGACATTCCTCGCGCGCGGCACGAATCTGGGTGTCGGTGATCACCGGAGCGCGCTGACGCCGCAGCAGAATGCGTTGATAAGCTTCCTTGGCACGTTGCTGACCCTTGGCCCGGTCCACCGCCTCACGCATCAGGTCGGCAATCACCGCGCTTTTGTTCTGCCCCTCAAAAGTGTTGTTGAACGCTTCCTTGACATCTTCGGGGACGCTGAAATTGACAGTGGGCATACATGAAGTCCTGGGTTGAGTTGGCGCACAGGAAGAGTCAGCCACCTGTTTCAACAACATTCTACAAAGTGTGATCAGCCGATCCGCATGAAGGCACCCACAGAATTGCTCAAAGCGCGCAGTGGCTCAATGAATCCGCATGCCCGGCTGTGCACCAGCAAAGGGCTCCAGCACATAAATGCCAGGTTGGGCTTTCTCGTCGGCGTGGCTGGCCGCCAGCACCATACCCTCACTCACACCGAACTTCATTTTGCGTGGTGCCAGGTTGGCCACCAGCACGGTGAGCTTGCCGCTGAGGTCTTCGGGCTTGTAGTCGCTGGCAATACCGCTGAACACATTGCGGGTTCTAGGCTGACCGGCGTCATCGACTTCGCCCACGTCCAGGGTCAGCTGCAGCAGTTTGGTCGAGCCCGCCACGGCCTGGCAAGCGACGATCCTGGCAATGCGCAGGTCAATCCTGGCAAAGTCGTCGATCCCGATAGTGGGGGCAATGGCTTCGCCACCGGGGTGCAGATCAACTTTCAATTCAGTAGCTGCTTGCGCTTTCTCCACCTGGGCTGGAGGCTCAAAAAGTGCCTCAAGTTGCTTGGCATCAACGCGCTGCATGAGGTGCTGGTAAGTGCCGATGACATGGCCGGTTTGCAGTGGTTCACCAATGGTATTGAAGCTCAGGGGCGCGATGTTTAAAAAGACCTCCACCTGCCGCGCCAATTCGGGCAACACCGGCTTGAGGTAACAGCTCAGCACCCGGAACGCCTTGATGCAGACCGTGCACACACCTTGCAGGCGTTCCTCTTGCCCCACCTGTTTGGCCAGGTCCCAGGGTTTATTGGCGTCGACGTAGGCATTCACGCGATCGGCCAGCAACATGGTTTCACGCAGCGCCTTGGCGTACTCGCGGCCCTCGTACATCAGTTCGATGCTGGCGCGCTCGATGCGTAACTGGTGCAGCAAGGCCGCACCATCCTCGGGCACATGGCCCAATTTACCTTCAAACCGCTTGGACAGGAAACCCGCCGCCCGCGATGCAATATTGACAAATTTGCCAATCAGGTCGCTATTGACGCGCGCCATGAAGTCGTCGGCGTTGAAATCGATGTCTTCGTTGCGCGCGCTGAGTTTGGCTGCCAGGTAGTAGCGCAGCCACTCCGGGTTCATACCCAGGCTCAAATATTTGAGCGGATCCAGCCCGGTGCCGCGGCTTTTGCTCATCTTCTCGCCGTTGTTCACGGTCAGAAAACCGTGCACAAAGACATTGGTGGGCACCTTGCGGCCACTGAACTTGAGCGTCGCGGGCCAGAACAGGGTGTGAAAAGTGACAATGTCCTTGCCAATGAAGTGGTACTGCTCCAGCGACGGATTGGCCATATAGGCCTCGTAATCCACACCGCGTTTGCCCAGCAGGTTTTTCAGCGAGGCCAGATAACCAATGGGTGCGTCCAGCCAGACATAAAAGTATTTGCCCGGTGCATCGGGAATTTCAATACCGAAGTAAGGCGCATCGCGGCTGATGTCCCAGTCCCCCAGGCCGGTGCTGGTGCTTCCATCCGGGTTGCTGCGCTCAGAGAACCATTCCTTGATCTTGTTGGCAACCTCGGGCTGAAGCTTGCCGTCTTGTGTCCATTCCTGCAGGAACGCCACACAGCGTGGATCAGACAGTTTGAAAAAATAATGCTCAGACGTGCGCAATTCGGGCTTGGCGCCTGAGAGCGCAGAGAACGGGTTGATCAGGTCGGTGGGCGCATAAACCGCGCCGCAGTTCTCGCAGTTGTCGCCGTACTGGTCTGCGGTGTGGCACTTGGGGCACTCGCCCTTGATGAAACGGTCGGGCAAAAACATGCCCTTGGTGGGGTCATAAAACTGCTCGATAGCACGCACTTCAATCAGACTGCCGTCAGCGTTGTCACGCAGGCCTCGGTAAATGGCTTGCGCCAGTTCGTGGTTCTCGGGAGCGTCGGTGCTGTGCCAGTTATCGAATCCGATATGAAAGCCGTCCAGATAGGGTTTGCGCCCGGCGGCAATGCCCGCCACAAACGCTTGCGGCGTGACACCTGCCTTTTCTGCGGCAATCATGATCGGCGCACCGTGGGTGTCGTCGGCGCAGACAAAGTCCACTGTGTTGCCCATCATCCTCTGAAAACGCACCCAGATATCGGCCTGGATGTACTCCATGATGTGGCCGATATGAAAATTGCCGTTGGCGTAAGGCAGCGCGGTGGTAACAAAGAGTTGGCGTTGGGTCATGGGCGTTCACATGTTGGGCAAGGTCATTCTGACCGGGCCGGGAATCATAGCAACTGCAATACCATCTGACGTCGCCCGCATCAGCCTCAATCCGCCGGGCGGTCGCGCCACGCCCGGGTTGCCAGGCAAATGACCATGGCGGGCCACGCATTCAGGTGGGTACGCCTAGAACTTTTTCTTCGCCAAAGTCTCGTGGACCTCGGGCACCAGCATCAAAGCGGCAGAACCGTAGTAGCGGTGGTACTCGGCCACCATCTCACCCTTTTGCAACACCGGATCGGTGGCGGCAAGCGCCCGTGCCTCGTCAATGCTCTTGACGGCCAGAACAAACAGCCCGCGCCAGCCGTCCACCCCATCGTAAGGCCCCGCCAGCACCAGTTTGCCCTCTTTGGACAGGCGCGTCATGTTGGCGAAATGTCCGCGATACATCTCATCGCGCTCAGGGCCTTCGGGCATCTTGTTCGGGCCGGTCTTGAGCAGCACAAAAACATAGCTGCGCATGCCATGTTCATCGGCCCCCAGCCGCTGCGCCAACGCGTTGTCAAACGGGGTACCGATCGAATCCTGAGGATACGCGGGCGAGACCGCCAGCGCCAGCAGACTCATCATGCCAAGCAACAGAGTACGCATCAAAGGCTCCTCAACAAGTGGGTGAGGTCTCCATCATAAGACGGGATCTTGCGCTGTGGCGATGCCACTCAAGCGTCAGCGTGATGTGCAATGCGCAGCCCACTGGCCAGATTGAAACGGGCGGAAAACGGCAGGCCGCAACCGCACCCGAGGGTCTGGATAAACTGGGGTTAACCCGAATTTTCCTTGTTTCATAAGGGCAAGCTTATCTTGGCTAGACTACTGCACCTTTGGAGATCACCATGACCGCAACCGAACACACCGTAATGGACGCCCTCAAAAGCGTCATCGACCCTAACACCGGCAAAGATTTCGTTTCCAGCAAAGCCATCAAAAACCTGAGCGTGAGCGACGGCGATGTGGCATTTGACGTCGAGCTGGGCTACCCGGCCAAGAGCCAGATCGCCGGCTTTCGCAAAGACCTGATTGCCGCTGCCAAAGCCGTGCCCGGCGTGGTCAATGTGTCAGTCAACGTCAACGTGAAAATCGTCGCCCATGCGGTGCAGCGCGGAGTGGCGCTGCTGCCGGGCGTGAAAAATGTGGTGGCCGTGGCCTCGGGTAAGGGCGGGGTGGGCAAAAGCACCACCGCCGTGAATCTGGCGCTGGCGCTGGCGGCCGAAGGCGCGCGAGTGGGTTTGCTCGACGCCGACATTTATGGTCCGAGCATTCCGATGATGATGGGCATCGACGGCAAGCCTGAGAGCAGCGATGGCCAGACCATGGAGCCCATGGAAAACTTCGGCGTGCAGGTGATGTCGATCGGCTTTCTGGTGCCCGCTGACGAAGCCATGATCTGGCGTGGTCCGATGGCGACGCAGGCGCTTGAGCAGTTGCTGCGTCAGACCAACTGGAAAGATCTGGATTACCTGATCGTCGATTTGCCACCCGGCACCGGTGACATCCAGCTCACGCTGAGCCAGAAGGTGCCGATGACCGGCGCGGTGATCGTCACCACGCCGCAAGACATCGCCCTGCTCGATGCGCGCAAAGGCATCAAGATGTTTGAGAAGGTCAGTGTGCCCATTCTGGGCATTGTGGAAAACATGGCGGTGCATGTGTGCAGCCAGTGCGGCCATGTCGAGCACATTTTTGGCGCTGACGGCGGCAAGAAGATGGCCGCCGAGTACAAGGCCGATTACCTGGGCGCCCTGCCCCTGGCCATGCAGATCCGCCTGCAGGCCGACAGCGGCCACCCCAGTGTGGTGTCTGACCCCGACAGCGAAGTCGCTGGCCTGTACAAAGGCGTGGCACGAAAGGTGGCGCTGGCGATTGCCGCCAAGAACAAGGACTTCTCCAACAAGTTTCCGTCGATCAAGATTTCCAAAGACTCCTGATGGGTGCGCTCAGGCGGTGAACACGGTGCGGAGCAATCCTGTTCGACCGGCATGTTTGACCGATCGGCCATCCGTTTGATCCAACCGGCGGTGGGTCGGCTCGCGCAGGCTGTCCACCGTTTGGGGCTGAGCGCCAATCAGTTGACGCTGCTGGGATTTGGCCTCGGAGTCCTGGCGGCATACCAGATAGCGACAGGCGCGTTTCTGACGGGCCTTGTCACCATTTTGTTATCCCGGTTGTGTGACGCGCTCGACGGCGCATTGGCGCGTTTGACGCAGCCCACCGACGCGGGTGGGTTTCTGGACATCACTCTGGATTTCCTGTTTTACGGCAGTATTCCGCTGGCCTTTGCACTGCATGATCCCGCACGCAACGCCTTGCCGGCAGCGGTGTTGCTGTTCGCCTTCATTGGCACAGGGTCGAGTTTTCTCGCCTTTGCCACCTTCGCTGCCAAACGTGGCCTGCACAATCTGAACTACCCGGACAAGTCGTTTTACTTTCTGGGTGGACTGACCGAGGCCGGTGAAACCCTGGCCTGTTTCTGTGCCATGTGTCTCTGGCCTGGCTACTTCGTCGAGCTGGCCTACGGGTTTGCGGCCCTTTGTTTGACGACCATCATCACCCGGCTGTGGTGGGGTTGGCGGACGTTTGCCTGATTTTTTGGCCCAGATTGCGATGCGTTTGCTAACCGGGTTCACGATCAAACTTGTAGCAACAAGTGCTTTATGGATAAGCGCTAGCAACACTTTTTGCCAAGTTTTCCCAGTGCTGAGCGACACCGGCAAACCGCCGACATTGGCGCCGCTGGGCGTGGCTGACCACCACCTCCACCCGGCCTGGCAACTCAGCGGCCTGCCCGACCGCAAGCAGCCGTTGACACATTTTGACTGGCGCGTCCAGGGTGACGAGGCGTATCTGCAAGTGCGCACCGAAGCGTCTTATGGCGTATTGACACACGCCTGGCAGGGGGCACCGCCGACCGAACTGGCCTGGCGTTGGCAGTTGGTGCAGCCGCTGACGCAGGCCGACATCGCCACCAAAGCAGGTGATGACGCTGCCATCAAGCTGTGTGTGATGTTTCGTCAGCCGTTGCAGGACATCCCGCTGCTGCAGCGGGCCGCGTTGTCGCTGGCGCGCACCGTGACCAGGCAGGACTTGCCAAGCGCCACCCTGTGTTACCTATGGGACAGTCGCTATGCCGCTGGCAGTTTGCAGCCCAACCCGTACACGGCCCGGGTGCGCAGCATCGTGCTGAATGGCAAAGAATCTGCCACCGGGGTCTGGGTGGCGCAGCAGCGACACATTGCCGATGATTTCATGCGTCTGTTCGGCAGCGAAAGCAGCACCTTGCCGCCGGTGATGGCGATCGCCATTGGTGCAGACAGCGACAATACACAGGGGCGAAGTGAAGCCAGACTGTCCGGACTGCGCAGCTTGCCCTGAACCATTCGATATTTTGATGAAACATCTGGTGATGCTCGGCGCGGGTCATGCCCACGTGCACCTGCTGTCCACCCTGGCAGCGCAACCACCTGCCGGGGCGAAGATCACGCTGGTGGCACCCTACCCACGCCAGTTGTATTCGGGCATGATGCCCGGCTTTGTCGCCGGACACTACACGCTGGAGGACTGTGTCATCCCGCTGGCGCCGCTGCTGACCAACAGCGGTGTGACCTGGCTGCAACGCAGCGTCGTGGGGTTGAACGCCACAACCCGCGTGCTGACGCTCGACGATGGCAGCACCCTGGACTTTGATCTGCTGTCAATCAACAGCGGCCCGGTGCAGGATCGCCAGCGTATCGAACACATGATGCCCGGTGCACGCGAACACGCCTTGTTTGTGCGGCCAATTGAAGGCTTTGCCGCCCTATGGCCCCAGGTTCTGGCCTTGGCCGGCGAACGGGCGCTCCGGGTGGCCGTGATCGGTGCCGGTGCCGCCGGTATTGAGCTGGCGATGTCGGTGGCCCACCAGCTCAATGGCTCGTCGGTGACGCTGCTCAGCGGTGACAGTGCCGTTGGGGCCAATTACCCGGACTCGGTGCAGTCGCGCCTGGTGCGGGTGCTCAAAGAGCGCCACATCACGCTGCTGCGTGAGCGCGCGGTTGGCATCAGTGCGGGTGCTGTCGCACTGGCAAGCGGCGCTCATCTGGCGTGCGACGTGCCGATCGTCGCCATTGGTGCACAGGCACCGGCCTGGCTGCAGGACAGCACACTGGCACTCGACGAGCAGGGTTTTGTGGCAGTGGACGTATTTCAGCGCTCCACCAGCCACCCACAGGTGTTTGCTGCGGGCGACGTCGCCACCCGCGTCGACCAATCATTGGCGCGCAGTGGTGTCTATGCCGTGCGCGCCGGCCCGCCGCTGGCCCGCAACCTGCGCGCAGTTTTGGGCGGTGTCGCGCCGAGCCCGTACATACCGCAGGTCAAAACACTCAACTTGCTGGCGTGTGGTGAAAAATACGCCATTGCCAGCTGGGGCAGCTGGTCAGCCGAGGGGCGCTGGGTATGGTGGCTGAAAGATCGCATTGATCGCGGTTTTATCCGCAAGTACCGCCAGCCTTCCGGTTAAGCTGATCGGCGAAAGGCCGGGGCGAGTAACCTTTCAGCGCAGCACCAACCGGGCGTCGGGCCGCGCAGCACTGACTTCGCCGATGTCAGCGGCCTGATCAAACCCCATGCGGTGAAACACCGCCAGTACTTCGTCAACCGACTCCGGGGCACACGACACCAGCAGACCACCGCTGGTTTGCGGGTCCGTCAACAAGGCCTGATCAACCGGCGCAAAGTGCGGGGGCAGCGCCACCTCGTTTCCATAGGCGGCCCAGTTTCGACCCGATGCACCGGTGACGTGGCCGGCCTGAGCCAGTGCGCGCGCGCCAGGTAGCAGCGGCACCCGTGCCCAGTCGATTTCGACCGTGCAACCGGCACCCCGCGCCAGTTCAAGCGCATGACCGGCCAAGCCAAAGCCGGTCACATCCGTCATGGCATGAACACCTGCCAGAGCCGCCAGCACCGGCCCAGGGGTGTTGAGCTGGGTAGTGACTGTCATCATCTGTGCATAACCAGCAACGTCGAGTTGCTCTTTCTTAAGTGCTGCTGACAGAACTCCCACACCAATCGGCTTGCCCAGCACCAGCCGGTCACCCACGCGGGCACTGGCGTTTTTCTTGACGCGAGCCGGGTGTACCAGCCCCATGGCAACCAGCCCGTAAATCGGTTCCACCGAATCGATGGTGTGGCCACCTGCAATCGGAATACCGGCGGCGCGGCAGACGCTCGCCCCACCCTCCAAAATCAGCCCGATCGTCTCCAGAGACAACACCGCAATCGGCATGGCCACCAACGCCAGCGCCATGATGGGCGTGCCGCCCATCGCATACACGTCACTGATGGCATTGGTGGCAGCAATGCGGCCAAAGTCATATGGGTCGTCGACAATGGGCATGAAAAAATCGGTCGTGGCGATCAGCGCCTGCTGGTCGTTGAGCTGGTACACCGCGGCGTCGTCCGAGGTTTCAATCCCTACCAGCAACTCCGGAGGTATCGGCATGGCGCTGGTGCCTTTGAGAATGCTCGATAGCACGCCGGGCGCAATTTTGCAGCCACAGCCTCCGCCATGGGAGAGGCTGGTCAGGCGGGGTTGAGTGGCATTGCTGACCGAAGATCGTGGTGGTGTTGTCATATCGCTCAAAGTAGACGAGTTGGGATGCCATTATCGAGCTTGACCCGTGACGCGCTGCCCCGCATACTCGCGACCCGAACAAAGGATGCGGCGACATGACCGAAGACACCCACACAGCCAAACCACAACCGCGCTACCTGACGTCGGCACTGGCCCACATTGGCGCGTGGACGCACTATTTTCGCGACGCCGAAATCCCGGTGCTGGCGGCTACGGCGCAGGCACTGGAAGAATTGCGCGCCATTGAAGACGATGTTGACGCCAACATGCTCACCGCCGTGATTCAATCCGACCCGCTCATGACACTCAAGCTACTGGCGCACGTGGCCACATTGCGCCGCCCGGCCACCATGACCGAGACCGAGTCAGTCACCACCTCGCTGGTGCTGATGGGGATCAGCCCCTTTTTCCGGCGCTTTGGGCCACAAGCGACGGTCGAAGACTGGCTGGCGGACCAGCCCGAAGCGCTGTGTGGTGTCAAAAAACTGCTCAATCGGGCCGAACGCGCGGGGCAGTTTGCACTGGGTTTTGCGGTGCATCGGGGTGATACCGACGCCACCGTGATTCACCAGGCCGCATTTCTGCATGACTTTGCCGAAATTCTGGTCTGGTTGCACGCGCCCACGCTGGCGGTACAAATCCAATTGGCGCAAGAAGCCGACTCAACCCTGCGCTCCAGCGTCATCCAGAAATCGGTGCTGGGCATTGACCTGGCCGATTTGCAGCTGTCGCTGATGAAACTGTGGCATTTGCCGGAACTGCTGGTCAGCATCAGCGACCCACGCCGTGCCGAGCGACCCAATGTGCAATGCGTCTTGCTGGCCGTCCGTCTGGCACGCCACACCGCCGTTGACTGGAACAACGCCGCAGTGCCCGACGATGTAGCCGATATTGCCCGGCTGTTCAATGCCCCACTCAAGGTGGCGCTGGCGTTTCTGCACAAGATCGACCATCCGGTCATTGAGGCGACCCACTTGACCGGCCAGCGCTGCGCCGGTGACCCGGCCACCTCGGAATCTGACGTTGCTGCAAGCACCTGACCAACAATAGCGGACTGGCTCGCGTGCCAAAACCGACTGCGATCGGGCGACCACCCGCTGCGTCTGACCCCGTCCCGGCATCGTTCACACGCTTTCATCCGGCCACCGTGGTATTGCTGGCGGGTGTTTCAGCGGCCCTGCATGTGGGCAAACTGCCACCGGCGCTACCGGCTTTGCAGCAGGCGCTGGGGGTGACGCTGGTGCAAAGTGGCTTCTTGCTGTCGATGGTGCAGTTTGCTGGTATGACACTGGGCTTGCTGGTGGGCTTGAGCGCTGATGCATTGGGCTTGCGACGCACCCTGCTGGCAGGCCTGATGTTGCTGACGACCGCCAGCACGCTGGGTGCAATCTGCTCCAGTTATGGCAGCCTGTTGATACTGCGGGCACTGGAAGGCCTGGGTTTTCTGTTGGCAGTGATGCCGGCGCCCGCCCTGATTCGGTCCTGTGTTGCGCCGCAGCAACTTAGCGCCAGGCTAGGCTGGTGGGGCAGTTACATGCCCTTGGGCAGTGCCCTCGCCTTGCTGACCGGTCCCTGGCTATTGGCGGGCTTTGCCTGGCCGGTCTGGTGGCTGCTGCTGGCAGGCATGACTGCAATCGCCACCGGGCTGGTCTGGTGGCAGGTCCCTTCAGACCCATCGCCTCAGACCCCACCCCCCAACCCTGCGCCCCCGCCGCCAGCGACTGGCCTCTGGATGCGACTGGTGCTGACCCTGACCCATCGTGGACCCTGGTTGGTCGCATTGAGCTTTGCGGTCTATTCCGCACAATGGCTGGCGGTGATTGGCTTTATGCCCACCTTGATGGTGCAGATGGGCCTCTCCGCTGCCTTGACGGGGGTATTGAGTGCCACTGTGGCACTGATCAACGTGGTGGGCAATGTGCTGTCGGGACACTTGCTGCAACGTGGCATGCTGGCTCACCGCGTGCTTGTGCTGGGCTTTGTCAGCATGGCCCTTGGCGCCTTTGGAGCCTTTGCGCCTTGGGGACTCGAGCAATACCCGGTGTTGCGCTACGCCAGTGTGCTGCTGTTCTCAGCACTTGGAGGGTTGATCCCGGGCACCTTGTTTTCGCTGGCCGTGCGCCTGGCACCCGATGCCGGGACGGTATCCACCACCGTGGGTTTCATGCAGCAGTGGTCGGCCACCGGGCAATTTGTCGGCCCGCCACTGATCGCCTGGGTGGCAGCGCAAACTGGTGGCTGGCAGTGGACCTGGCTGGTTACGGCTTGTCTGTGTCTGGCCGGAGTGACGCTGGCCTTGGTGATCCATGTTCCCCGGGGCCGTCCCCTGCGCGGTTGAGAATTTCAGGCCAGCTCACCCAGGCAGCTGTCCGGTTTTTTGCCAAATCCGGACACGATGCAAGTCATTGAACTTATTTATTAGCACTCAATCATAGAGAGTGCTAACATTTACACCATTGATTGAAAGGAGTTCTGGCATGACTGTTCATACTGGCACACCCAGCACGGCATTGACCCTGGCCAACCCTTGGGCGCTGGTACCGGCGCTGGGAAACCTGGATGCGTATATTTCTGCGGTGAACCGTATGCCCATGCTCACACTGGAAGAAGAGCAGCTGTATTCACGCAAGTTCCAGATCGACAACGACCTCGAAGCCGCCGGAAAGCTGGTTTTGTCGCACCTGCGGTTGGTCGTGTCGACCGCGCGCCAGTATCTTGGATACGGTTTGCCACATGGCGATCTGATCCAGGAAGGCAATGTGGGTTTGATGAAGGCGGTCAAGCGTTTTGATCCTGAACAAGGCGTGCGGCTGGTGAGTTACGCGCTGCACTGGATCAAAGCTGAAATTCACGAATACATCCTGAAGAACTGGCGCATGGTCAAAGTGGCCACCACCAAGGCACAACGCAAACTGTTCTTTAACCTGCGGTCGATGAAACAACGATTTCGCAGTGAAGACGCGATGGCTGACCTGGACAGTCACCGCGACACGCTGAGCGAAAGTCAGATCGACGCGATGGCCACCGAACTCAACGTCAAACGCGAGGAAGTCATCGAGATGGAAGCCCGCCTGTCTGGTGGCGACGTGCTGCTCGACCCCAGCCCGTCTGATGACGGCGAGGACGCCTACGGCCCGATCGCCTACCTGACCGATGCCAGCCATGAACCCACGGCCGTCATCGAAGCGCACCACCGCGATATGCTGGCCAGCGATGGCCTGGCGCACGCCCTGAATACACTGGATGCACGCAGCCGTCATATTGTGGAAGAGCGCTGGCTCAAAGTGAATGACGACAACAGCGGCGGCATGACGCTGCACGATCTGGCTGCGGTGTACGGCGTCAGCGCCGAGCGAATTCGACAGATCGAAGTCGCTGCCATGAAAAAGATGAAGAAATCGCTGGTTGAGTTTGCCTGACCTGAACATCTTCAGAAGATCGGCTCAGCGCTGCGAGAATCCCCCCAGCTCACCCCGATAGCGTATCAAGAGACTGCAGCCGGGGTTTTGATCCGGAGTTTTCAAGGACATTGCCATGATCCGCATCGACCGCCGGATTGCATCTATTTTCATAGCTTCAAGCCCTTTAACAAATTGGGCTGAAGGCCAAAATAACCAGAAAACACCGGACTGGCCAAGCAAACCGATCAAGCTGGTGGTGGGGTTCCCGGCCGGATCATCTCCGGATTTGACCGCGCGTACGCTGGCTGAGCCATTGGCCAAGCTGCTGGGTCAACCGGTCGTGGTTGAAAACAAGATTGGTGCAGGCGGCAACATTGCGGCGGACCTGGTTGCAAAGGCGACTGATCGCCACACGCTGGGCTTGATGATCAACGGCAACATGACCACAGCCAAGTTGCTCAACCCCAAACTCGGATTCGACCCCCTCCAAGACCTGACGCCCATCAGCCTGATTGGTGTATCGCCACTGGTGCTGATGGCTCCAAAGAACGCACCGGGCAGCGATGCCCGCGCCTTTTTTGCAGCGGGCAAACGTGCCGGCGATCAATGGAGTTATGGCTCGCCGGGGGTCGGCACCATTGGCCACATTGGCATGGAATTACTCGCCAGCAAAACCGGCATCCGGCCCGTTCATGTCCCGTACCCAGGTTACCCACAGGTCGCCACTGCCATGATTGGCGGGCAATTGCACCTGTCGATGCTGCCACCTGCGCTGGCCATGTCGCAACTGAAGGGTGACAAATTGCGCGCCATTGGTGTCACTTCCAGCGGACGCAGTGCTCTGGCACCCGAATTGCCCAGCATGGCAGAAGCCGGTGTAGCCGACTTCAGTCTTGAGATCTGGAACGCGCTGGCGGCACCTATAGACCCGGCAACTAACTATTGAAATAGCTCAACTTGCCCCCATGTAGCGGACATGGAAAAAGAAGACGGAAGAAGGCTGTCGCGTCAGGCCCAATATGAACGGCGCAAACAGGCGGTGCGA
>NZ_JAGPBB010000128.1 GCF_018063565.1 Rhodoferax sp. | reverse complement strand
CTGGCTTGAAACTTACACGAATCTTTGGTAAATTACGACCCGGACAGTTTACTGTCCCCCGCTTTTCCTCCCTGAGCGGGGCCTTGATGTGTGACAGCAAATAGGCTTACCACCCCAGCCCTCGTGCTGGGGTTTTTTTTGCCTGTCTTGGGCAAGTTAAGCCTGCTGAGAACTGAATAGTACGGGTGTGCTGTTCGACAATGGCGCTTATTTGGATGACCACCATGCTCTGGATCAAATCACTTCATATCGTTTTTATCGCCAGCTGGTTTGCTGGCCTGTTTTATCTACCGCGGATCTATGTCAATCTGGCCATGGTACCCGCCGATTCTGTGGCGGAGCGGGAACGTTTGCTGTTGATGGCGCGCAAGCTTTTGCGCTTTATGACCATCATTGCCATCCCGGCCATCGGCTTTGGCTTGTGGTTATGGATCGTTTACCGCATTGGCTGGGGGCCGGGAAATGGCTGGATGCACGCCAAACTGGGTTTGGTTGCGGTTGTGATCGGCTATCACCACGCTTGTGGCGTGATGCTGAAAAAGTTCATGCGTGGGCAACAGCGGCATAGCCATGTCTGGTATCGATGGTTTAACGAGGCACCGGTGATCTTGATGCTGGTGATTGTCTGCCTGGTGGTACTGAAGCCGTTTTGATGCACTGATGCCGCACCATAAGACCTCCGCCTGGCCGCTGGCGATGGTCTACGCCGGGCTGATCGTCTACGCCAGCCTGTATCCATTTGCCTACTGGCGCGATCAGGGGGTTTCCGCCTGGATGTTTTGGCTGGCACCCTGGCCCAAGTACTGGACCGCTTTCGATGTTGTTGCCAACGTGCTGGGGTATATGCCGTTGGGCTTTTTGCTGGCGCTCAGCGCGTTGCGCATTGGTCGTGGTCAGGTCGCATTGGCGAATGCAGTGGCCGCGACTGCGTGCTTGTCGTTTTGCATGGAGTCTTTGCAGGTTTTTTTGCCGGATCGCGTGCCGTCCAACCTTGACTTGCTATTGAACATATCCGGAGGTGTTCTTGGCGCGGTGATGGCGTGGATGCTGGAGCGGCTCGGGGTGCTGCAACGGTGGGAACGGTTCCGTGCGCAATGGTTCGTTGAAGAATCTCGTGGGGCGTTGGTGTTGCTGGCACTATGGCCCTTAGCACTGTTGTTCCCGACCGCTGTGCCCTTCGGATTGGGTCAGGTCTTGCAGCGGCTGGAGAGTGCTGCGCGGACGTTGCTGGCGGATAGTCCAATGCAGGCGTGGCTCAGGATGGAGCAAGTGGGCATGCAACCACCCAGTGGGGCGGTGGAGTGGTTGTGTATGGTGTCCGGATTGCTGATACCGGGACTCCTCGGATATTGCGTGATCGAGCGATGGCGCAAAAGAGCCTGGTTTTTGTTTTGGATGGCGGCGTTTGGTGTGGCAGCAACCGGCTTGAGTGCGGCTTTGAGCTTTGGTCCGGAGCATGCGTGGGTCTGGTTCGGACCATCGGTGCGGGCGGCGGTGCTGTTTGCGGTTGCGCTATTGGCACTGGTGCTTTGGTTGCCGCTGCGGATGGGCGCGGTGTTGGCCGTTCTGGTGCTGGGGGTGAACTTGAGCCTGCTCAACCAAAGTGCAACCAACCCGTATTTTGAGCAAACGCTTTTTTTGTGGGAGCAGGGGCGGTTCATCCGGTTTCATGGTCTGGCACAGTGGTTGGGCTGGTTATGGCCGTTCGCCGTTCTGGTTTATGTGCTGAGCCTGGCCGCCAGACGGACCTCAAAAAACTAAAATCTCGTCATGACTGATTCTTCCTCCTCTAACGCCGGATTGACTTCCGTAGGCCATTGTGCGCAAAGTTATTTCCAACGCCATATTTTCTTCTGCCTGAATCAACGTGACAACGGTGAATCCTGCTGTGCCGGGTTCAACGCAGTGGCTGCATTTGAGCGCTGCAAATCTCAGGTCAAGGCGGCTGGCTTGGCTGGTCCTGGTCAGGTGCGGGTCAACAAGGCCGGGTGTCTTGATCGGTGCTCGGCGGGTCCCGTGGCAGTGGTGTACCCGGAGGCGGTGTGGTACAGCTATGTGGATGTCAGTGATATCGACGAAATTGTGGAGTCTCATTTGCGGCATGGGAAGGTCGTGCAACGCTTGCAGACACCACAGCATTTGGGCCGATGATGGCCATTCTTTGTCTTTTTCGGTTGTTGATTGATTGTTCTTTGCTTCAAGTTTGAAGCAAATGGATTCACCTCAAGTGAGCGGCTTCCGGTCACTCTGTTGTCTATGTTATTGAAAAAAATACTTCTCCTCGTATCTGCGCTTTGGTGCCTCTCTGCGGTGGCACAGGTACCCCAGCCACCTGAAATTGCAGCGCGCTCGTATCTTCTGCTCGATGTGACAGCCAATCAGCTGCTCGCCCAAAAGGACATTGATAGCCCGGTTGAGCCGGCATCGCTGACCAAGCTGATGACCGCATATTTGGTTTTTGATGCGCTGCGGGCCAAGAAAATTGAACTTAAGCAAACCTTGCCAGTGAGTGAGCGGGCCTGGAAGATGCCTGGGTCCCGCATGTTCATCGACCCCAAAATGCAAGTGCCGGTGGAGGATCTGATCAAGGGCATGATTGTGCAAAGTGGCAACGACGCGACCGTGGCGCTGGCTGAAGGTGTGGGTGGTAGCGTCGAGCGTTTTGTCGAGATGATGAACGACCAGGCCAAGTTGCTGGGTATGAAGGCGACCGGATACAAAAATCCGGAAGGGCTCACCGAGGCCGGTCACACCACCACGGCGCGTGATTTGGGCGTGCTGGCGACCCGGCTGATGCATGACTTTCCAGATTTTGTCGCCTATTACGCAATCAAGAAATACCGGTATGCGGGTACGCCTGCAGCCAATGACAGCAATCGCAATCTGTTGCTTTTTCGCGATCCTTCAGTTGATGGCCTGAAAACTGGTCACACCGAAGCCGCAGGCTATTGCCTGATTGCCACCGCACGACGGGATGTGGCTGGTTTGGGTGGTCGACGTATGTTGTCCGTGGTGTTGGGAGCGACCAGCGAGAACGTTCGAGCCAACGAGTCACAGAAACTGCTGAACTGGGGCTACACGGCGTTTGAAGCAGTCAAACTGTTTGATGCCGGGCAGGCAGTGGCCAGTCCATCTGTCTGGAAAGGCAAGGTGGCATCGGTCGGTTTGGGTCAGACCAGCCCGATCGTGGTGGCAGTGCCAGCGGGCTCGAGCGGCAAGCTCAGCACCGAAGTGGTGCGCAATGAGCCTCTGGTGGCGCCACTGACCAAAGGTCAGCCGCTGGGCGTGTTGAAGGTGTACAACTCAGGGCAGCTTGTGGCTGAAGTGCCCTTGTTGGCGCTGCAAGGCGTGGAGCAGGCCGGCGTGTTGGGCCGGGCCTGGGACGCTCTGCGCTTATGGATCAAATGAATTGCACGGCGATGTCGGACCTGATATAGTCGAGAGCTTTTCGGAAATTCCGAAGGGATTCACGTTTTTGTCATTCTCAAGTTTTTAAGCGTTTTTGGGACGTTTAGGGATATTCTTAGGAGGCTCAGGTGCCAACCATCAATCAGTTAATCCGTCAGGGGCGCGCGGTCGAAGTGATCAAGTCCAAAAGCCCGGCGATGGAAAATTCTCCACAGCGCCGCGGTGTTTGCACCCGCGTCTACACCACGACGCCTAAAAAGCCCAATTCGGCTTTGCGTAAAGTTGCCAAAGTGCGCTTGACCAACGGGTTTGAGGTGATTTCTTACATCGGCGGCGAAGGCCACAACCTGCAGGAGCACAGCGTTGTGCTGGTGCGTGGCGGTCGTGTCAAAGACTTGCCGGGTGTGCGTTACCACATCGTGCGCGGTTCGCTCGACTTGCAAGGCGTGAAAGACCGCAAGCAGTCGCGCTCCAAATACGGTGCAAAGCGTCCAAAGGCCAAGTAAGCCAATCGGTTGTTTGAAAAAATGGTGTTTGTTTGTTGCGTGGCGCAATAGATGAACGTAGTGACCCGCTGTTTGGGTCGAGTAAGTGAGAGTCTTATTTGTTAACTCTCGCGGTGTTGTCAAAAAACACCAACTGAAGCAATAGAGGTGAAAAAATGCCACGTCGTCGCGAAGTCCCTAAACGTGAAATCCTGCCGGATCCCAAGTACGGCAATGTCGAGCTGTCCAAGTTCATGAATGTGATCATGGAAGGTGGCAAAAAAGCAGTCGCTGAGCGCATTATTTATGGCGCGCTGGAGCAGATCGCCAAGAAAAATCCTGACAAGGATCCTCTGGAGGCCTTTACGGTTGCGATCAACAATGTCAAGCCTCTGGTTGAGGTGAAGTCGCGCCGAGTGGGTGGTGCCAACTACCAGGTGCCGGTTGAAGTGCGTCCAATTCGTCGTCTGGCGCTGTCGATGCGCTGGATCAAGGAGGCCGCCCGCAAGCGCGGCGAAAAGTCCATGGCATTGCGTCTCGCCAATGAGTTGCTGGAGGCCACCGAAGGCCGCGGTGGTGCCATGAAAAAACGTGACGAAGTTCACCGCATGGCTGAAGCCAACAAGGCGTTCTCGCACTTCCGTTTTTAACCTTCCCCAGCAGCTTTCAGAACGCCTGAAGGCTGCAACCAGGCCATTGTTCTCGCGTGGCCTGTTGTCATTCAGATACAGATCATCTAAGGATCCATCATGGCCCGCCATACCCCTATTGAGCGCTACCGCAACATCGGTATTTCCGCGCACATCGACGCCGGTAAAACCACCACCACCGAGCGTGTACTTTTTTACACTGGCGTGAATCACAAAATTGGTGAAGTTCACGACGGCGCGGCCACCATGGACTGGATGGAGCAAGAGCAAGAGCGTGGCATCACGATCACCTCAGCCGCCACCACGTGTTTCTGGAAGGGCATGGACAAGTCGCTACTCGAGCACCGCATCAATATCATCGACACACCCGGACACGTGGACTTCACGATTGAAGTCGAACGCTCCATGCGGGTCCTTGATGGTGCTTGCATGGTGTACTGTGCGGTCGGTGGTGTACAGCCGCAGTCGGAGACGGTCTGGCGCCAGGCCAACAAGTACAAGGTGCCACGCTTGGCCTTTGTCAACAAGATGGATCGCACGGGTGCCAACTTTTTCAAAGTAGTTGACCAGATGCGTCTTCGCCTGAAAGCCAACCCAATTCCTATGGTGATTCCGATCGGCGCGGAAGATAGCTTTACTGGTGTGGTTGACCTGATCAAGATGAAGGCCATCATTTGGGATGAGGCCTCACAGGGTATGAAGTTTGATTACCGTGAAATTCCGGCTGAGCTGGTTGAATTGGCCAAGGAATGGCGCGAAAAGATGGTAGAGGCGGCGGCCGAAGCGTCCGAAGAATTCATGAACAAGTACCTGGAAGAAGGTGACTTGACCGAAGACGAAATCAAGCTGGGCATCCGCACCCGCACCATTGCCACCGAGATTCAGCCCATGTATTGTGGCTCAGCGTTCAAGAACAAGGGTGTTCAGCGCATGTTGGACGCGGTGATTGAGTTCATGCCATCGCCCGTCGATATTCCGCCAGTCAAAGGTATGGATGAGGATGAAAACCCGGTGACCCGCAAGGCGGATGACGGCGAAAAGTTCTCTGCTTTGGCGTTCAAGCTGATGACCGACCCGTTCGTCGGGCAGTTGACGTTTGTGCGCGTTTACTCTGGTGTTCTGACCAAAGGTGACACCGTTTTCAACCCGATTCGCGGCAAGAAGGAACGCATTGGCCGGATCGTGCAAATGCACGCCAACAACCGTGAAGAGGTGAGCGAAATTCGTGCCGGCGACATCGCCGCTTGCATTGGACTTAAGGACGTCACGACAGGCGAAACCCTGTGTGATCCAGCAGCGGTGGTGATGCTTGAGCGCATGATTTTCCCTGAGCCAGTCATCACCCAGGCCGTTGAACCCAAGACCAAGGCTGATCAGGAAAAAATGGGCATTGCCCTGCAGCGTTTGGCCCAAGAGGACCCGTCTTTCCGTGTCAAGACCGATGAAGAATCAGGCCAGACACTGATCGCTGGTATGGGTGAGTTGCACCTCGAAATCATTGTGGATCGGATGAAGCGCGAGTTTGGCGTCGAGGCCAATGTTGGCAAGCCGCAGGTGGCTTACCGGGAAACTATCCGCAAGACGATCGAGGAGGCCGAGGGCAAGTTCGTGCGGCAGTCTGGCGGTAAGGGTCAATACGGTCACGTGGTTCTCAAAATTGAACCCAATGAAGCCGGCAAGGGCATCGAGTTCGTCGACGCCATCAAAGGTGGTGTGGTTCCGCGCGAGTACATCCCTGCGGTTGAAAAGGGTATCCACGAAGCCGTGACGCAAGGCGTGCTGGCGGGCTACCCCGTGGTCGATGTCAAGGTGACGCTGCATTTCGGCTCGTACCACGATGTGGACTCCAATGAGCTGGCGTTCAAGATGGCCGCCATCTTTGGCTTCAAGGAAGGCTGCCGCAAGGCGGGCCCGGTGATTTTGGAGCCGATGATGGCCGTGGAGGTGGAGACGCCCGAGGATTATGCCGGCAACGTGATGGGTGACTTGTCATCTCGCCGTGGCATGGTGCAAGGTATGGATGACATGGTCGGTGGCGGTAAAGTTATCAAGGCTGAAGTACCGCTGTCTGAAATGTTTGGCTACTCGACCACCTTGCGTTCGATGTCGCAAGGACGTGCCACCTACACCATGGAATTCAAGCACTACACCGAAGCTCCGCGTAACGTGTCCGAAGCCATCATGGCGGCCAGGGCTAAATAACTCCCAGGTGCCGGATCAAGATTTGCGCAGCGAATTTACTCGGGCACCACAAATTGGAGTTGGTGTCGGATCAAAAAGCAGCTGAAGCAACACTGGATCTGTCACCCACTGATTAGTAAAACCTGTCTGCGACGATGTGCCGCCCTGTTTCCCGTGCGGGGCGAATCAGCAATATCGTGCAAACATTAAACCAATACACGGGAATTAGCTCTTTGGAGAATTGAAATGGGAAAAGAAAAATTCGCGCGCACCAAACCCCACGTCAACGTGGGCACGATTGGACACGTTGACCACGGCAAGACCACGCTGACAGCGGCCATCACCTCGGTGCTGGCGGCCAAGTTTGGCGGCACTGCCAAGGCCTACGACCAGATCGACGCGG
>NZ_JAGPBB010000127.1 GCF_018063565.1 Rhodoferax sp. | reverse complement strand
TCGCCATGGTGTTCCAGAGTTACGCGCTGTACCCGACCATGAGTGTGGCTGACAACATCGGTTTTGCGCTGGAAATGCGCAAGGTGCCATTGGATGTGCGCAAAAAACGCATCCAGCAAGTCGCCGAGATGTTGCAGATCCAGCATCTGCTGGACCGCCGCCCGGCGCAACTCTCGGGCGGGCAGCGTCAGCGCGTGGCCATGGGTCGGGCTTTGGCGCGTGACCCGCAGCTGTTTTTGTTTGACGAGCCACTCTCCAATCTGGATGCCAAGCTGCGCGTCGAGATGCGCGCTGAGATCAAGCGCCTGCACCAGGTCTCTGGAATTACCAGCGTGTACGTGACACACGACCAGATCGAGGCCATGACGCTGGGCACCCGCATCGCGGTGATGAAAGACGGCATCCTGCAGCAGATCGGCACACCCGACGACATCTATCGCCTCCCCGCCAATACCTATGTGGCCGGGTTCATTGGTTCACCTACCATGAATTTTATAGCTGGTAGCGCAAGTGGGATGGGCGCTAGCGGCCAATTTTCCTTTGAAGGTGGCAGTCTTGCATTGCCTTGCCCGGCGCAGGGCAAGGTCACGCTGGGCCAGCGCCCGGAACACATCCACCTGACCGACGACGCCACCTGGCGTGGTCAGGTGACACTGGTTGAGCCGACCGGTGCAGATACTTATGTGGTGGTTAAGACCGGTGTTGGTCTGATCACGGTACGGACACCACCGAGTACGCAGGTGCAGGTGGGCGACCAGGTTGGTCTGTCGGTGAGCAGCAACCACAACAACTGGTTTGACGCGCAAACCGGGTTGCGCCTGGGTTGAACAAAGGAGCGGGTCGAATCCAAAATCGTTGGATGAAGGTGATGCCTGGTTCTGGCATCTTCTTTGCTTGATGGGATCAAAGTCTTAAAAGACGCATCCAAACGAGGAGTTCTTCATGCAGGTTGCCTACCCTGCGCACCAGATCCGTGCAGATCTGGATCGCCAGCGCATGGAGTGGCGCTTCATTGAAACCACAGCCCGCATCGTGTGTCGGGGTGAAGCCAATCAGTTCCTGTCGACTTTGGTCGGCACACGGGTTGCATTCGAGGATCTGTGCAACGAATTGGCGCTGGGGCTGGAGAGGGCGCGTCTGGCCAATCAGCAGCGCGACCTGCTGGCCCGGGCGCAGGCAGCGATCGACATTCTGGTCCGCAATCTGTTCGAACGAACTGCCGACGTTGGGTTTATCGCCACCGATGCCTCAATCGTTGCTTACCTGGGAGACCCGGCATCACAGGATGTGGCTGCATTGCAACGGCGGTTGAGCCTGTACCGCAGTTTTTATTCGGTCTATACCGATATTGCGCTGATCAACACGCAAGGCAAGCTGATTTGGCGACTGACCGATGGCGTCGTCAATTCCACGAGCTGGCCCAGCGTGCCAATGTGGTTTGACGCCTGTTTGGGTGCGGATGGCTATGTTGAGGTCTACGAGGCGCATGCCTGGTGGGGTGCTGATCCGGCATTGATTTACGGCCATCGGGTGCTCGATGATGATGGTCGTGTTCTCGGTGTTGTGGCTTTGCACTTTGCATTGACAGAGGAACTATCCGCTCTGCGTGCGGAAGTGCTGGGTGACCAGCCCGAAGCGACACTTGCCTTTGTCAACAGCCGTGGACAGGTGTTGCAAAGCAGCAATGGCTCGCGCCTGCCGGGTGGCTCGATTCCGCGCACCAATGGTGATCCGCCATGGTCGGTGCGCGTGGGAAAAGATGATTACCCGATGGCGCAAACCATCTCTCCTGGTTACCAGGGTTACTCGGGGCCGGGCTGGCGTGCCTGGGTGCTCGCAGCATCCGCTCAGGGCAATGGTGAGTCGGCAACGGACCTGCCGAGCCTGCAGCAGGCTCAACTGGAGTTGCAGTCTATCCTGGCGCGGGCGCAAGAGACGGCGGCAGACCTGCGACTGGTGTTGTTCAACGGCAAGGTAACCGAGACCGGTGTTCAGGACGTGGCTGCGCTGCGGGTGGTGTTGGACCAGATCGGGCTGGCCGGCACCCGTACGTTGGAACTGTTTGACCGAGCCATTGGCTCATTGACGGAGCTGCTGGAGAATGGACTACAAGCGCAGGTGCTGGCGCAGGCGCGCCTGGCCGTCAGCATTCTGGACCGCAACCTCTACGAGCGCGCCAATGACTGCCGCTGGTGGGCGCTGAACGCGGTCTTCTGTCAAACCCTGCAGGCTGTGGCCGCTGGCCACAAAGAAGCCGCTGACCTGTCGGCTCAAGCCCAGCCGGTGCTGTCACATCTGAACGATCTCTACACCGTCTACCGTCAAGTGGCCCTGTTCGATGTCAAAGGGCAGGTGTTGGCTGTTTCCCGTCCGGGCGTTGAACCGCACCCGCACCATATAGGCGCAGATATCCTGAGTGGTATGGGCGCATTGCAGGCCCCTAAAGACTATCTTGCGGTGCGTCCTGTCAGTCCGCAAGAAAACGCCGACGTCTGGACGTATGTGGCCGCGGTGCGTGCACCCGACGGGCGGGTTGTTGGCGGTGTCGCCCTGTACTTTGAGACCCGCCGCGAGTTGACCGGCATGTTGGAGGCAGTGTGTGTTGGTGCCGGATGGACCGGTGCTGCCTATCGTATTGGCGCCACGCAATGGATTGTCGAAACCTCAGAGGCAACGGCCAGCCAGCCCCAAGGTGGTGGTCATTGGCCCTTGCCGGATGGCGCAACGACTCTACTCGGCCAACAGGGGACAACGCCAGTCCTCGGGGGTGTTGCGCGCTCTCAAGGCTATCGGGAGTTCCTGCGCAGTGACGGCCATTCCGAGTGGGTGTCGGTTCTGTTGCTGCATGCCGACAAGCGTTTCGAGGGGGCGGCCAATCGCCATCACCTGGCGCGTTACGAAGGCAGCGGTGCAACGAGGAGCTTCGGCGTGGTGCGTGCCGGTAGCGTTTACCTTGGCTTTGATGTGGCCGTGATCCGCTCTGCATTGCGCCTGCGCCGCTGGCTGGCAACGCCGGTCAGTCCACCCGCCTTGGGCGCGGTTGAGGCATCGGACGGCTCGACCTGGCCACTGCTGGATGCGCGCCTGATTCACGGACAGCTGGCCAGTCCGATCAGTGGTGTCTCTGTCGGTCTGGTGCTGCGCGGCGCGAGGGCCGACTTTGTCTGGCTGTTTGACGAGTTGGTTGGGGTGGTGGTCGCGCCGCAATCATCAATCGCCACTGTCTGGGGGCGCCAGGCACCCTGGATCACTGCCGTACTCAAAGAAGAAGGCGACGACGCGGTTCGGGTTCAGCTGGTTGATCTGAGCAAAATCCCAGCCGAACTGCAGGCGCTACAACCCGGGTAGCCCATGCGAACTGCGCGGCAGAGTCAAACGGACACATAGACCCGCAGGTTCTACGGCGATGGCCTGTGTCTGACCACCATGTCGCTGTGCGATCTCGGCGACGATCGCCAGGCCAAGCCCACAACCACCCACCTGTTCAGAGCCGCGCCAAAAGCGCTCGAAGGCGTGCTCCAGTTGGGATGCCGGAATGCCCTGGCCGGTATCGGTGACTTCCAGTACCACGGTGCTGCTGTTGTCGGTCAGACGCACCGTGACTTCGCAGTCCGGACCGGCGTAGCGCAAGGCGTTGTCGATCATGTTGGTCAATGCTTCACGCAGCAACACGGGTTCACCAGCCAACTGGCAGTGTTCCGGGCCTTCATACCCCAGATCAATGCGGCACTGGATCGCCCTGGGTGTGTGTTCACGTGCCACGCCCCTGGCCAGTTCAGCCAGATCAAGCATTTGCAGCCGAACTTCGACCTCATGCCGTGCCAGCGACAACAACTGGTGCACCAAGTGCGCGCTGCGCTGCGCCCCAGACAACACCTTGTTGAGCCGCTCGTGCAAGGCTTTAGGGTCAGTTTCGGTCAATGCCAGTTCGGTCTGGCTGATCAGTCCCGCCAAGGGGGTGCGCAATTGGTGTGCGGCATCGTTCAAAAAACGCTTTTCCTGTCCCAGGCTGCGCCGCACGGTGGCCAGCAGCTGATTGAGCGCGCCGGCCAATGCATGCACCTCCTGCGGCGCCTGGGTCAGCTCGATCGGTGACAGTGCCGATACCGCCGGGTCCTGGCGCACACCCAGCTGCGCCTGAAGGCGAGTGAGCGGCTGCAGCCCGCGTGAAATACCCCCGTAGACCAGCACACTCAGCACCCCGGCCAGCAGCAGCAGCGGAAACAGCATGTCGGCGATCAGCTCGGTGGTCAGCCGCTGCTGCACTGCCAGACTCTTGGCCACCTGTACCCGCATGCGTTGTGGTGACAGGTCATCACCGTAGTCCAGCTCCAGCAGGGCCACACGCATGGCCTTGCCATCAATCTGAGCGTTGTAAAGCAGGGTTTCACTGGCCAACGCCACTGCGGTGTTGTCCGGGCCGGGCAGCTTGCTGTTGCCGAGCAAAAACTGTCCGGGCGGTGAAGACACCATGTAGCTGACGCGGTCCTTGGGGTCCTGTTCGATGATGTCCTGCGCGGCCCGCGGAAAGTCGATCAGCAGCCCCGAACCGATGGGTTTGACCTGCCTTGCCAGAGAGCGTACCGATTGGGTCAGCGACTGGTCGATGGCTTTTTCCGCATAACTCAGCGCAATCCGGTAGGCCAGCAGCCCGCCGACCAGAAACAGCACCAGCTGTGGCAACAACAGCCAGATCAACAGCTGCCGTTTGAGCGACAGACCTTGCCGTGCCCCGGATGCAGCGGTAACCGGTGGTGCGCCCACACGGCTGCCCGGGGTGTTCATGCGGTGGTGGACTCCAGCATGTAGCCCAAGCCGCGCACATTGCGGATGTTGAGGCCGGAGTCCACCAGCTTGCGCCGCAGCCGGTGGATGTACACCTCCAGCGCATTGGAGGTGACACCCGCGCCATCACCGGGTTCTGACTGCCAGGTTTCCAGCACATCCTCCCGGCTGACCACACGCCCGGCGTGGGTGACCAGCAGCGACAGCAAGGCCCACTCGCGTTGCGTGAGCTCAAGCGCCTCGTCGCCCAACCAGGCTTGTGGCAGGGTGGCATCCACGCGCAGTCGGCGTGTTGCCGGGCTGGCGACCTCCAGGGTGCCACCAAAGGCCGGCAAACGTGCACGGCGCAGCAATGCCAGCAGGCGTGCCTGCAATTCTGCAATATTGAAGGGTTTGGTCAGGTAGTCATCGGCACCGGCGTTCAAACCCTGAACCCGGTCTTCAACGCCGTCGCGGGCGGTCAGTATCAGCACCGGCAGCGCCGGCAGGCGTTTGCGCAACCAGAGCAAAACGTCCATGCCACTGATGCCGGGTAAACCCAGATCGAGCACGACGCCGTCGAAACGTTCAGCTTCCAGCAACACCTGAGCAGCCTCTCCACTGGCCGCCGCAGTGACCGAGTGCCCCATTTGGCTCAATTGGGCACTCAAGCCATCGCGCAGCAATTCGTCGTCTTCAATGATGAGCAAACTAGACATGGTAGTGAAGCATACCGCAGCGCCAGCGCCTTAGCTCAGTCGCTGCTGCACTGCCGCAATTCGTGCCAGGTGAATCATTTCACCAATATTTCTTCCTTTGGCGCCCGTTGAGATTGCACTTTCTGCTATCGACCTGGTATCAATTTCCTGCATCACTGTCAACAGACCAAGCAGGCGCTCGCGCTGCGGGTATGCCTGTTCGGACAGTCCGAGTCGCCCGCGTGCGTCACATTCGCAGGCCAGTAGCAGTTGTTCAAATCGCTGTGGTTTGCGCAGTCCGTCACACCGTTCGACCAGCCGTACCAGCGCGGCAGCGCTGAAATCGCTGCTGCGGTGGATGTTGCTGTGCTCGCGTGCCACCACATCCGCCAGTTCGCGGCAGTCGGTCGGGACACGCAGGCGGTCACAGACCGTTCTGAGCAGTTGGACGCTGCGTGCCTCGTGACCAATGTGGCGCGGCAGCACCTCAGCGGGGGTTGTGCCTTTGCCCAGATCATGAAACAGGCAGGCCACCCGGACCGCAAGTGGTGCCTTCAGGCGGGCACACATGTCCAACACCAGCATCAGGTGAACGCCAGTGTCAATTTCCGGGTGGTAGTCAGCACGCTGTGGCACGCCCCAAAGCCGGTCCACTTCGGGCAGCAGACGCGCCAGTGCGCCGCAGTCACGCAGCACAGCAAACATGCGCGAGGGGGTGTTTTCCAGCAGCCCACGCGCCAGCTCCTGCCAGACTCGCTCAGGTACCAGGTGGTCAAGCTCGCCGCTATCGACCATCAGGCGCAGCAACTGACGTGTTTCGGCTGCCACCTCAAAGTCGTTAAAACGGGCGGCAAAACGCGCCAGACGTAACAACCGCACCGGGTCCTCGCGAAATGCCGGGCTCACGTGACGCAATGTCCGGCGGTGCAGATCAGCGACGCCGCCGTACGGATCTTGCAAATCGCCACTATCGCGCCAGTCGTTCGGGTTATTCGAGATTACTGCATCAAATTGGCCTTCAGCGCTTACCCAGTGTGCCTTGACAGCTATTGAATTTATAGTCAAGTCGCGCCGTGCAAGGTCCTCTTCAAGCATGACCTCAGGCGCCGCATGGACCTCAAAACCGTGGTAACCCGGTGCGGTCTTGCGCTCGGTGCGCGCCAATGCATATTCTTCACGGGTTTGGGGGTGCAAAAAAACCGGGAAATCACGGCCCACGGGTTGAAAGCCCTGATCCATGAGCATCTCGGGCGTTGCGCCGACGACCAGCCAGTCACGGTCTTGCATGGGCAAACCCAGCAGTGCGTCGCGCACTGCACCACCAACCAAGTAAACCTGCATCTCAGCGGCGCAGTCGGTACGGCTCTTCAAAGTCCAAAAAGTCCTGCTCGGCCAAAGCGCCCTCAATCCAGGCCCTGACGCCGGGCAGGGCGCAAACCCGTTCCACATAGGCGCGGATGTCTTCCGGCATCGGCAGGGCATAGGTTTGCAGGCGCGTGCAGACCGGGGCGTAATACGCGTCGGCGATGCTGAATTCACCAAACAGCAGCGGCCCGCCGCTGGTCTGCAATTGACTTTGCCACATGGTGACCAGCCTGGCCACGTCCGCTCGCAGGCCCGCGTTGTCGCGCCACAGAAGGGCTCCCACCTCCGGCAGGCGGGCTTCAATGTTCATTGGGCAGGCGTTTCTC
>NZ_JAGPBB010000126.1 GCF_018063565.1 Rhodoferax sp. | reverse complement strand
GACGCCGAGATGCGCAAACTGATGGCGAGCTGGCTGGAGCTTTATGGTGAAGACGGCCGGATCAGACTTTACCGCCATGTCGGCTGTGACAAGTGCAACCAGACCGGCTACAAAGGCCGGGTCGGCCTGCACGAATTACTGATTGCCGACGACACCATCAAACGCCTGATTCAGGAGCGCGCGCGGGTGGCCGAGATTTTTGCTGCGTCGGTGGAAGGTGGCATGCGCACGCTCAAGATGGATGGCATGGAAAAGGTCATGATGGGTCTGACCGACCTGAAGATGGTGCGCTCAGTTTGTATCAAGTAAAAAGCACTCAAGCGCTTTATAAATAAGCTTTTTGCGCTCTACTAAAGATAGTGTTTGCGCTGATTTTCCGGCCCAAGTTTACAGATTTCCGGCAAACAACTGCCGCATCACCAGGTCCTTGAAGGTGTGCACTTCGGCCAGCCCCAGACGCTCCAGATACTCGGGGGGCGCTTCTTTGCCTTCCCACAGGCTTTTGATCGCCATGGTCAGCAGCTCTGACGGGTGATGGCTGGCGTGTTTCATTTTTTTCATGGCGCGCACCATGTGCAATTCGTCATCGGTCAGGTCGGTGCCGAACGGGAAATCGGGCAATAAGGCCGCTTCTTTCCAGGGCTTGAGTTTGGCTGCCAGTGCCTCTGGCAGGTTGTTCCGGTAACGCTCGGGGACTTCATACGCCGCCTCGAGCTTGCCGTGCGCCTTGGCCTGGCGCACCAGTTCGTCCTGAAACCGGGAGTCGGCCACGGCAATCAGGCGTTTGACCACTTCTCCGTCAGCCTGGCCACGCAGTTCGGCGATGCCGTACTCGGTGATGACCACGTCGCGCAGGTGGCGTGGAATGGTGACATGACCATAGTTCCAGACGATGCTGCTTTTCAGCCCGTCCTTGTTGTCGTGGGTGGCGCGCAGCATCATGATCAGCCGTGCATCGGCCAGCGCGTGGCTCATGGCTACAAAGTTGTACTGTCCGCCCACACCGCTGACCACCTGGCCGGACTCCAGCGCGTCGCTGGCGGCCGCACCCAGCAGCGTCATGACCATGGTGGTGTTCATGAAGCGGGCCTTGCGGCGCTGGGCACGTTTGAGGGCGTCGTTGCCATACAACTGGTTGATGAAGTCGATGCGCGTCATGTCGATCTTGGCCAGATCCTGGGGTGCCATGCTGCGCAGGCGGTCGTAAAAGTCACGCGGGCCCAAAAAGAAACCACCGGTCATGAACACCCCATGCATCAGCCGCGAGCCCAGCATGTGATGGCCAATACATTCGAAATTGGCTTTGTCGTCCAGGTCCGTGCCACAGTGGTGATTTTCGAAACAAAGGTTCTGGCCCTGCAATTGAACCTCATGGCGCAGGATGCCAAAACGCTTGAGAAAGCTGATGTCCTCCTGAGCCAGCGGGGAGCGGATACGCCCGGCCTGCAGCAGTGCCAGCAACATATCGGCGCTGACGCAGTCGTCCTGAATGCGTCCGCTGTTGAGCAGTTGCTGCAGCACGGCGTCATCAAATACTTCGCGGCGGATGATGCCAGCCTCAATCAGCCGCAAGAACGCGTTGACAAACATCTCCGAGCAACCATACAGGCCGGCATCAAAGCGGCCAAGTTCACGTCCGGTCAGGCCATCCGGACACAAGGATTCCAGAATATGGCGGTATTCCGCGCTGTGGCGGTCGCGCACGATGAGTGCTTGCCCGATCGCATCACCGAGTGAGCCAATGCCAATCTGCAGCGTGCCGCCATCCACCACCAGACTGGAGGCATGCAGGCCAATGGCATAGTCGGCGGCGCTGACCTTGTTGTTGGGTGGGGCAAACAGCGCGTGGGAGGCGGCCGGGTCCGATACCACCACATCAAAAAAGCCGGGGTCGACTTCGGCACCGTTGGGCATAAAAGGCATCTGCCGGTTGATCACCCCGACAGCCATCACGGGCTGACCACTGGCGCGCACACATTCGATGACCTCTTCAGTGATGTCGGGGTTACTTGACAGGCTCAGGCGCAGGCTGTCGTCATGCCCCTTGGCACCGACGGCCTGGGCGATCACGTTGAGCCCCTGCACCGCCATGTCTCGTGCGGCATAGGTGTAGTTGGTGGAGATGTACGCCTGCTGCGCCGGTGCGTTGCCGAGGTAGTCGCCGGTTTTCATGAAAAACTCCTGCACCTCGATATTGGGGGGCAGCGTTCCGGCGCGCAGGTCCTTGACATAGTCCATGTCGGGATAATCGTCAAACACACGCTCGACCAGCGGTTGCAGAAAATTGCGCTCCAGGTCGCTGTGCCCGACCGGTCGTTCCAGCGACAGGGCGGTGATGATGCGCAGTTTGCGCGCCGGGTTGGACTTGATGCGACGGTACAACACATTGACCAGCGGGTTGGGCTTGCCAATGCCCAAGGGGATGCCCAGCACCACCGGGCCGACAACGGTGTCAAGGATGTGATCGACGCATGCGTCCATCGACGCAATAAAGATGGGTTTTTTCACGGACTGTCTCCTGATCCTGCTCGGGGTGCAGGCTATTCTGGCAGACTTGAATTTTCGCCCTTTGCCGCACAATTGCCCACCTGCCGAACCGTTCTGGACTTGGCATACTAATCGCCGGCATCCACTGTTGTCTGTTACGAGGAACCCTGTACATGAGTCACTTGCAAACCTGCCCACTTTGTTCGCATCGGCGATTGCTGTTGCAAAGTGCCGCCATCCTGGCGTTGCCCGCGGTTGGCCAGCTGCCGGCGCAGGCGGAAGGTGTGGAAGTTGGCAAGAATTCGGTTTTTACCAAATTGGTGCCGGCCGAGACCATTGAGCGCTCGGCGGCCCAGCAGTACGCGCAGATGCTGCAGCAGGCGGCCAACCAGAACGCCTTGGCCGGGCGGGATCATCCCCAGGTGAAACGATTGCGCAGCATTGCCGACAAGACCATTCCGCACGCGCTGGGCTGGAATCCGCGCGCTGCCAACTGGCGCTGGGAGGTCAACCTGATTGGCAGCAAACAAATCAATGCTTTCTGTATGCCTGGCGGCAAGATTGCGTTTTATACCGGCATCCTGGATCAGCTGAAACTCACCGATGACGAGGTGGCAACGGTGATGGGCCACGAGGTGGCGCACGCGCTGCGCGAACATGCGCGCGAACGTATGGGGAAAAATGCCGCCACCGGCATCGGTGCCTCGTTGTTGGGGGCTGTGCTGGGTTTGGGTGAGCTGGGTCAGACCGTGACCAATTACGGCGCGCAGCTGCTGACCCTGCAATTCAGCCGCAGTGACGAGTCTGAGGCCGATCTGGTGGGCATGGAGCTGGCCGCGCGTGCCGGGTTTGACCCGCGTGCCGGGGTCAGCCTGTGGCAAAAAATGGCCCAGGCCAGCAAAGGTTCGCCTCCGCAGTGGCTGTCCACCCACCCCTCGGGAACCACCCGCATCGCGGACATTGAGGCCAATCTGCCCAAGGTGCTGCCGCTGTACGTGCGGGGGCAGCCGCAACTGCCCACTCAGTAAGCGGGTACGTAACAAGGCGTTTCGCGCGCTTTCAGCCGGTCGCGGCTTTCAGTGTCAGCGCCAGCGCGTACAGGTCATTGCGTGATTCACCGGTGATCTCGGCACTCAGCCGGACGGCTGTCTTGAGCGGTAGCTCGGCCAGCAACAGGCGCAGAACGCGGCCGTCCGTTTCTGATGTGCCGCTTCGGGTGACCGGGTGCAGAACCAGCGCGAACTCGCCACGGATGCGGTGTTTGTCTTGCGCCAGCCAGGCAGGGAAATCCTGTGCGCTGAGGGTGGCAAGCTCCTCAAACTGTTTGGTCAGTTCACGCCCAACGGTCAGGCTGCGTGCCCCCAGGGTCGCCAGCGCCTGTGCCAGAACCTCAATGCGGTGGGGTGCTTCCAGCAGGACGACGGCGCGCAATTCGTCAGCCAGGGCTTGCACGGCGCTCAGGCGTTCGCCGCTTTTGGACGGCAGGAATCCGGCAAATACAAAGTCGCCTGACTGCTGCGCGTCGGCCACGACACCGGCCACACTCAGCACGGCGGTCACGCTGCTGGCACCCGGCACTGGCACCACCTTCATGCCGGCCTGGCGCACGCCGGCCACCAGGCGTGCCCCGGGGTCGCTGATGGCAGGCGTGCCGGCGTCGCTGACGTAAGCCACACGCTGCCCCTTTGCCAACCGGTCGAGCACCGTTTGTACCGCCTGCGCCTCATTGTGCTGGTGAACCGCGAGCCATTGACCCGGCGCTTTGTCAATGCCGTAGGCGCGCAGCAGCGCCTGGCTATGACGCGTGTCCTCGCAGGCAATGGCGTCGGCTTGCTGCAACAGGTGCAAGGCGCGCAGCGTGATGTCGGCCAGGTTGCCAATGGGCGTGGCCATCACATACAGCGTGGCCGCAGGATAATTCTGGTTCGCTGCCACCTCGCTGGCGCCGCGCAGGGCGGTGCCAAAGTCGACGGCCAGGCTCGAAGGGTGGCTTGACATCAATGATCTTTCCTCTGGCAAACAAAAAAACCAAACCCGGCACCAGCAAACAATCGGGCGATGCGGCTGAGGCAATCGCCTTGCAACATTTGTTGCAGGCGGGCTTGGTGCTGCTGGAGCGCAATTATCGAACGCCCGGGCGCGGCGGTGGCGAGATCGATCTGATCATGCGCGCACCCGACGGCACCTGCGTGTTTATTGAGGTGCGACAACGCAAAAGCGCGGGCCATGGGGGTGCTGCCGCCAGCGTGACGTTTGCCAAGCAGCGGCGCATTGTTTTTGCAGCGCGCCATTACCTGATGCGGTTTTCGCAGCCGCCGGCGTGTCGTTTTGATGTGTTGGCGCTGGACGCGGGCAGCATCACCTGGCTGCAGGCGGCATTTGACGCGACTTGAGAAAAAACCTGAGCCCCTGTCGACGCTGTCGGCGCGGGTATCATTGCCGTCATGCTGGAACAACGTATTCAACAACACTTTATCGATAGTGCCGACCTGAAGTACCAGGCTGCTTCCCTGTTGAGCAAGCCGATTGCCGAGGCGGTGCAGGCCCTGCTGGCATGTGTGACCAGCGGTGGCAAGGTGCTGGCCTGCGGCAACGGGGGTTCGGCGGCTGACGCGCAGCACTTTGCTGCCGAGTTCATTGGCCGCTTTGAGCGGGAACGCCCCGAACTGGCGGCCATTGCCCTGACCACGGACAGCTCCATTCTCACGGCGGTGGCCAACGACTATGGCTTCAACGCGGTCTTTTCACGGCAGGTGCGCGGTCTGGGGCAATCCGGTGATGTGCTGATTGCCATTTCGACCAGTGGCAATTCTCCGAATGTGCTGGCTGCCATTGAGGCGGCCCATGAACGTGACATGGTGGTGCTGGGTTTGACCGGGCGCGGTGGCGGCAAGATGGCCAGTGCCCTGCGTGACACCGACGTGCACATTTGTGTGCCGCATGAACGGACCGCCCGGATCCAGGAGGTGCATCTGCTGACGCTGCACTGTCTGTGTGATGCGGTTGATGCCCAGTTGTTGGGTGACCTGGAGACTTCAGAATGAAATCCTATTTCCCGCGCGCCCTGTCCATGCTGACCCTTGGCGTCTGTCTGGCTGCCAGTTTGAGCGCCTGTGTTCCCCTGCTGATGGGGGGGGCCGTGGTCGGCACCGCATTGGTGGCCACGGACCGCCGCACCTCGGGCGCGCAATTGGAAGACGAAGGCATCGAGCTGCGTTCTGCCAGCCGTCTGCGCGAGGCGCTGGGTGATCGGGCCCATGTCAATGTGACCAGCTTCAACCGGCGGGTGCTCATCAGCGGCGAGGTGCCCACCGAACAGGACAAACAACTGGTGGAACAGACGGTGTCCCGGGTGGAGAATGTGCGCACGGTGGTGAATGAACTCGCCGTGCTGGGCAATTCGAGTCTGACGCAGCGCTCCAATGACGCCTTGATCACCGGCAAGGTCAAGGCTGGCCTGGTCGATTCAAAGGACCTGTTTGCCAATGCGTTCAAGGTGACCACCGAGCGGGGCACCACCTATCTGATGGGGCGTGTGACCCAGCGCGAGGCCGACCGTGCCACCGAAGTGGCGCGCACGACTGGCGGGGTACAAAAGGTGGTGAAAGTGTTCGAGATCATCAGCGAGGACGAACTGCGCAATCTGCAGCCAAAACCTGCATCAGCTGACAGCAAAGCGGCACCCAATTAAACCCTGCGTTTGCTCGGGTCGATTGAGTTCCAAGATACCAACCCTGAACACCACGGAACCGGCTTTGCCGGGCCGTCGGTGTTGTCCCCTGAAGGGGAGACGCGTTGTCAAGCGCGGCTCGGTTGGGGAGCCTACCTCAGCCGCTTGATCAGGCTGGAGGTGTCCCAGCGCCGCCCGCCAAGCTGCTGGACATCGGCGTAGAACTGGTCAACCAGCGCGGTCACTGGCAATCGGGCACCGTTGCGCCTGCCCTCGTCCAGTACCAGTCCCAGGTCTTTGCGCATCCAGTCCACGGCAAAGCCAAAGTCAAACTTGTCGGCCACCATGGTCTTGCCACGGTTGTCCATCTGCCAGCTTTGCGCTGCGCCTTTACCGATCACATCGAGCACCTGGTTCATGTCCAGGCCTGCCTTCTCGCCAAACGCGATCGCCTCCGAGAGACCTTGCACCAGCCCGGCAATGCAGATCTGGTTGACCATTTTGGCAAGTTGACCCGCGCCACTTTCACCCAGATGGGTGAACGCCTTGGAAAACGCCATGGCAGCCGGACGCGCCGCCTCAAAAGCCGCTGCGTCCCCGCCGCACATCACGGTGAGCTGGCCGTTCTGTGCGCCAGCCTGGCCACCGGAGACCGGCGCGTCGACAAAGTTCAGACCCAGGCCTTTGGCGTTGGCATACAGTTCACGCGCCACATTCGCGGACGCCGTGGTGTGATCCACCAGAACCGCACCCGGCGTCATACCGGCGAACGCGCCATCCGGCCCCAAGGTCACGCTGCGCAGGTCATCGTCATTACCGACGCAGCAAAACACCAGGCTGGCACCGGCCGCAGCCCGGGCCGGGGTTTCAGCATGATGGATATGGCTGTTTGACCCGCTAGCGCTTTTATATTCTGCACACCATGCTATTGATTTTGATGATGTACGGTTGTACACGGTGACCTGATGTCCGGCGCGTGCGAGGTGCCCGGCCATCGGGTAGCCCATCACGCCCAAGCCCAAAAATGCCACGTTCTGGGCGGGTGTGGCGTCGTAAGTTTTGTTGTTCATGC